>NZ_JBEYTM010000020.1:0-132198 GCF_040643055.1 Streptomyces sp. NPDC047515 | reverse complement strand
CGATTAGGCGTAGGAACCTCGATCTTCTCACCGGCAAAGTGCACCTGTCGCTGTATCAGCTGTCGCATACCCCGCACTACCTGCGGATTCGGGTCTGAGGCGCCGTACTCGCGGCAGAGGGCATCGACAGCCGGCCACTTGACCGTGCCCTCCTTCGTCTCGTAGCGGCTCAAGGTTGCCTTGGAGATGCCAACTTGAGCCCCGGCCTCTTCCAATGTAAGGCCCTTGCGCTCGCGGAGACGGCGCAGGTCCGCGCCGAGTTGGCGTCTACGGGTGGTTGGTCCGACTGGCATGGCTGTGGTCCTTTGTGTTGATCCTCAAGAGCGTGCATCGTGCGGACTGCATCGAGCAAGACAGCGCACTCCGGGGGGCGCGCGCCCGTCCGCGTGCTCCCACAGGTTCGTTATGAGAGTTCCATTTCGGGAGTTTCACTGTCACCGTATGAGAAGGGTCGGGCACAGGTGGTGACCGATCGATGACGGAGGAGTGATCGACTTGGATGAGTGTCGTTTCGGCGTGGAGAGAAAGGCATGGGATCTGGCGTTCCTGGCCGAAGCGGAGGAGCTTGCCGGACTGCGGCGGGTACTGCGGCTGCACCTGGAGCTCTGGGGGCTGCCGGGAGTCGTCTATGCAGCGCAGATCTGCGTCACCGAGATGGTCTCGAATGTGGTCAGGCATGTAGGCCCCGGGACCCCGTCCAGTCTCGCCGTATCCATGAACGGCGAGCGTCTTCGCATTGAGGTAAGCGATCCTGATCTGCGAGCACTCCCCACGCTCATCAGAGCGGCGGGGGAGGCCGAGGCGGGGCGGGGCATGGCTCTTGTGGACGGGGTTGCCGATCGCTGGGGCGTCATCCTGCGTGGTGACTCCAAGGTCACGTGGTGCGAGCTGGCCACCGGCCTGCGGTCAGCGAACGATCACGTCGAAGGCCCCCAAGTAGCCAAAGCGGAAGCGGTGTTAGGGCTTGTTGGGCTCGGTGCCGTCTCGGCGGCGCCCCGTCATGAACGACTGGGCCTCACCTTGGGGAGGGAGGCGGCGATCGACCTGATCGTCGACCTCCTCCACTGGCTCCGAGCCCACGGCTGTGATCCGGACGAGGCCCTGGATTGTGCGCAAGCACACTTCGAGGCCGCGGCGGCTGATCCGGCGTGAAGCAACCTTCGCCCGAGGAACTCATTGAAATCGCGGAAGAGCTCAACGACTTGGACGCAGATTGTGATTGGACAGACTCGTACAACCTGTGGTCGCTCGTGTGCGCTGCTCAGCACTGCGGGTTCCTGTCGGGAGTGTCGGTCCATCAACTCTTCCCCCTCGGTCGGCGGGACGACTTCTTCCTCATCACAGTTGAGGTGGCACCGGCGATCGCTTTAGCCACAGCTCCCATCCACTGGCGCGAAATCGAGCCTCCCGCGCCTGGTACGGGGACGGCGGCGATCGGGCATGTGTTGGCGAGGATCAGTGAAGAGGTCTCGAAGCTACTCGCGCTCTTCCGTGACAACGCTGCGATCCGTCCCAATGGGTAGCGGAATCCGGGCTCGGCGGCAGGTTGCGGCGCTTGGGCGGTCGTGACGGTGGGATGAGACTCTGGCGCTGGCGCGCACCCGCCGCGCTGGCAAAGTGGTTGCTTTGGGACACCTTCCGATTAGAAGTGGCCATGATCAGCTGCGCGTGTTGATCGAACGCCAGTAATCGGCAGCATGTTCGCATGTCGCCATCGAAGCCCATCTACTTCGGCCCACCTCCTGATGTGAGCGAGGGGCAGTGGTTCCGTACGCACGATGCCCTGTACGCAGCCGATGTGCACCGGTTTCGTGGCCAGGGGATCTCGGGAACGTCGCACGAGGGCGTCGACTCGATCGTCGCCAGTGGTGGCTATGCCGGTGATGAGGATCTGGGCGACACAATCATCTATACGGCGCAAGGCGGTTCGCCGGACAACGATGGTCACATCACGGAGGACCAGTCATTGACTGGGGTCAACGAAGGGATGCTGATCAACTATCGGGAGGGTTTGCCTATTCGATACGTGCGCGGTCTGGGGATCAAGAGGCGCAAGGCGACTGAAGGGTACCGATACCGGGGCCTGCACCTGGTGGAGGGCTATTGGAGCGTGCTGACTGATCGTGGGCACCTCATGTGGCAGTTCCGTCTAGCGAAGATCGCGGCGGGGGAACGTTGGGGATCTGACGAGGCAAGCGATACAGCTGCGGAAGAAGAGGTAACCCCGTTTGAGCAAGCAGCCGCGAGGTACGTCAGCACTCAGCGGCGTGTGCGCAACACCCAGGAGGCCCGCGCCATAAAGGCGCTTTACGACAACACCTGTCAGATGTGTCGTGTCCCAGTCGTGGTCGACATCAACGGCGCGCGGTACAGCGAAGGTGCGCACATACATGCGCTTGGTAGACCGCATGGTGGTCGCGATGTACGTAGCAACATTCTGTGTTTGTGCCCGAACTGTCACGTGCTCTTTGATAACGGGGCACGCCTCATCACCGATGACCTCAAGGTCGTGGATACACTCAGCCGGCAGGTGCTTGGAGACCTCCACGTGAAGCGCGAGCATCGGATCGATGCGGCCTGCCTAACCCAGCATCGATCCCGATGGGCCGATCGCTCACAGGGCCTCTAAAACAACAGGTCGGGCAGAGCGCGCCACGAGAGCCCTATTTCATCAACTCATTGAGTCGGCCGTGACAGGGCGGATCACCCCGCAACAATCGCTGAGTAGGTCCACACATCGGCCGGCATTTCGTGACGGAGGCTCCAGACAATACCCATGGGCTTGCTGCCCTTGTGTTCGACGTATTCGGCGGGTCCAAGGAGCATCCACGGCTGGGGCCCGCCGATGTCTGTCTTCTTGTAGCGGCGGACGAAGAGTAGGACGTGAGTGCCCTTCTCCTTGTGGGTCTGGTAGCGGATGCCAGTGGGTGATGTCTCTGAGGTCTGATTCTGAGATTCCCAGTGGAACAAGCGCTCATTCCGGGCGTAGTCCTTGTAGCGAGTCTCTGGGGAAAAGTCCTTCTCGTTCTTTTCAAGGGTGATGAGCAGTGCGTCGGTCTGGATGTTGTCGCACCACTTCACGCCTTCGCGGAAGTGTCCCGGCATGAAGCCGCCGACGTAGGACTGTCCTAGGGCGGGGAGGATTTCTTCGCGGCTGTATGAGGCGTGGATGGTCAGCGGCAGGCGTGCATGCTCGCCGAACAGTGGGACGGGCACGTGGTCGGCTTGGTCCAGGACGTGGGCGAGAACCTGGCGGACCTCGTCGCGGAAGGCGTGCTGAGGACGAAGAGCGTCGAAGCCCTCCTGGTAGCTGCCGAAACCGCCGCCCAACGGCCAGAGGGAGAAGAAGAACATGCGGGCATATGCCTGTTCCTGCTCGCTGAGCTCGTCATACGCGGGGGCGTCCTCGGAGAGCAACTTGCTGTACGCGGCGACTCGGAGCGGGTCGTCGACGTGGAGGAAGGCCGACACTCGTTTGAGTAGCGTCGCCTCTCCTTCAGGCCCGGCCTTGGGGAGGAGTTTGGCCCGGCGGAGTAGACCCGTCCATGAGTTTCCGTTGCCCCGGTAGAGCTCCTTGAGCTCTCGACCGCTCTCCTTGAGATAGTCGGCGAGCCTAGGCTCCGCGTATGCGGCGACCTCCAGAGCGAGCTGAGTGACGTTGATGCTGATCTGGCTGCGGATGTTGTCAATAATCAGATCCTTGGCTTTCGACTCAAGGATGATCTGGCAACCAGACGGCAACTGCGGAAAACCATGCTCGATGTTGGCCAGCAGACGATTGCGAGTGAGGTTGGTCAAGGCGCGGAACTGCTCCTCGAAGCGGAACTCCTTGCGGTGCTGACCGATGAAGTCCAAGACTGTGAGGACGGCCTTGTCCTCGGTCCGACGCAGGCCTCGGCCCAGTTGCTGGAGGAACACCGTGGCGCTGGATGTTGGGCGCAGAAGGAGCAGGGTGTCGACGTCGGGGATGTCGAGTCCCTCGTTGAACAGGTCTACAGAGAAGATGACTTGGAGCGTGCCTGCCTTGAGCTGGTCCAGGGCGTCCTTGCGCTCGTGACGTGGGGTCTCACCGGACAGGGCGATCGCATTGAGGCCGGCTCGACGGAAGAAGTCGGCCATGAAGACTGCGTGTGCGACTGACACACAGAAGCCCAACGCACGCATCGTGCCCGGGTCGGCAACTTTGTCCTTCACGGCTTGGACGACGAGCCTGGCTCGTGCGTCATTGCCAGTGAAGAGATTGCTGAGGGCTGTGGCGTCGTACGACCCCCGCTTCCAGGTGATGGCGCTCATGTCGGTGTTGTCAGTGACGCCGAAGTAGTGGAATGGGCTGAGCAGGTCGTTCTCCAGGGCTTCCCAGAGGCGCATTTCTGCTGCGATCCGACCTCCAAAGAACTCGTCCTGGATGTTCAGCCCATCCATGCGTTCCGGGGTAGCGGTGAGTCCCAGCAGTTCCTTGGGGTCGAAGTGATCCAGGATCCGCCGGTACGTGGGGGACGTGCCGTGATGGAACTCGTCGATCACGATGACGTCAAAGTGGTCTGGAGCAAAGCGGTCCAGCGCACGCGAGTTGAGCGACTGGACGCCGGCGAACACATGAGTCCAGTTGTCGGGGATTTCCCCACCGACGAAGAGCTCGCCGAAGTTCGCGTCAGTCAGCACGTTCTGGTAGACGCGCAGGGACTGTTCCAGAATCTCCTTGCGATGAGCCACGAAGAGCAGCCGCGGGTCACGGCCCAGCGTCCGCCGCAGCCGCTTGAAGTCCAGAGCTGCCATCACGGTCTTGCCTGTGCCGGTCGCGGCAACGAGGAGGTTGCGGTGCCGACCGTGGACGGTGCGCTCCACTTCGAGACGTTCCAGCATGTCGCGCTGGTGCGGATAGGGGCGGACTTCAAGTCCAGAGAGCGTGATGACGGTGCCGCCGTTTTGGTTGGACCCGCCAGCGTGAGACAGCGCATCGTCCAGTCGCTGCGCGTCGCTGTCGGGGTCGTACGGCTCGAACGAGCGCTCACTCCAGTACGCGTCGAATGTTGCCTCGAACTTGCGGAGGACGGATGGTGTTGCGACCGACGACAGCCGAACGTTCCATTCGAGCCCGTCAAGAAGCGCGGCCTTGGACAGGTTCGAGCTGCCAACGTAAGCCGTGTCGAAGCCGCTCTCGCGACGGAAGAGCCAGGCCTTGGCATGAAGGCGTGTTGAGCGGAGCTCGTAGTTGACCTTCACTTCGGCGCCGAACTCGCGGACCAGACGATCCAGCGCGCGACGCTCCGTGGCTCCGATGTAGGTCGTTGTCAACACGCGGATGGGTACGCCGCGATCGCGTGCGGAGGTGAGCGACTGCTCAAGGACTCGGAGTCCGTGCCACTTCACAAAGGCACAGAGGAGATCAACACGGTCCGCCGTAGCCAACTCAGCACGCAGCTCAAAGCCCAGGCTCGGATCATCAGGGGAGTTGGTGATCAGTGCCGTCTCGGAGAGGGGTGTTGCCGGGCGAATTGCGTAGACTCCAGGAGCTTCTCGCTCCGCGACTGCGAGCAATTGCCGGGGGCCCTCGATGACGAGATCGACCCACTCGGTCGCGCCTTCGATGGTGTTGAGGGAATCCAGAATGTGGTTGGCGGCGACCACCTGCTCCGCAGGTGAGAGGCCCTGAAGGACCTGTCGCACGGCCCCCGCGATGTGGCGTGACAGCACGTGAGGTGCAGATTCAGCGCCGACTATTTCATCGATGGAGCGCCAGCCCGTGGAATCGAGTTGCTTCATACGCTCTTCGAGACGATGGGTGATCAGCGTCTCGTAGAGCCCAGCAACCGGAGCTGCTTCGCCTGCAAAGTCGTTGGGCATCGCCGAGTCCCCCTCATCTCGTCAGCTATGCGTGCAGTTCTATCAAGCAGGACTGACAAAGCCGCTCTCGCCTGCTCGTGTTGGGGAAAGGGCCCTTCAGAAGGGTGTCGTGATCAACCCAAGGCAACCTCTATCGGTGTCGAGGATGCAGCCGAGGCGATCGTTCCCGATGCCACCGAAGCGTCCTCGCCCGGCAGTCCCCGCTCCGGTCTGGATGGGGGCGTTGCGGACCTGGGCACCGACCTTCCGGGTCACTCCGCGTCGGATGGCATGGCCCGGCGCAGCGAAAGCTATGACAACGCTGCTGCAGAGCGCTTCTTTGCCGCCCTTGAATCCGAGATCGGCACCATCCTTTGGCCCGACCGGGAATCGGCTCGGGTCGACGTCTTCGGCTTCACGCAGTGCACTGCAACGGCAGACGGCTGCACTCCACGCCCGGCTGCCGAAACCAGCACGAAGCGCCTCAAGTAGAGTCGCAGCATCGCCCTCACAGCGTAGAGATCGAGTGTCCGATCCGCTGGGGGAGCTCTCGTTGAAGGCAGGGTTCGTCTGTCGCGCAACAGCGACACACCCCGCGCTCGCGCCCGCGTCCCTCGGATCTCGGCGCTCCCTCAGACCTCGCCCGCCGTGCTCCGCACGTACCCCAGCCCCGGCCGTCCGCTCAGAAGGAGTTCCTCTCCCGTCGGGGCGAAGCCCGCGCGGGTCAGGACCGTTTGGGAGGCCAGGTTGTCGCGTGTGGTGGAGGCCCGCAGTGTGGTCAGGCCGTACTCCTTGGCCGCCAGGGTGCAGAGGCGGCGGACGGTGGCCGTGGCCAGGCCTCGGCCGGTGGCCTTCTCGGCTACGCGGTAGCCGAGTTCCGCGGAGCCGTCTGCGACGTCCACCAGGTTGAACCTGCCCAGCACCTCGCCGGCGGTGTCCACGAGGACGTGGAAGTGGCAGGCGCCCGTGGCCTGTTCGGCGAGCAGGGCGGCGTGGCGGGCCTCGAAATCCGTGAAGTAGTCGTCGCCGCGGTCCGGGATGGAGGCGGCGAAGTAGGCGCGGTTCTCCTGCTCGAACGCGAGCAGGGCCGGGGCGTGATCGGGGTGGAGACGCTGGAGGTCGGGCATGGCTGCACCATACGGATCGGGGGCATGACGGGGCCATCGGGATTCCGGGGGGCGCCACCCCCGTCGTCGTGTCGTGACGGCCGCGGCCCGATGGGCCACGTTCACGCGCGAGGTCATGGGTGGCCGTGCGGTACGGGAACGGCCCCGGCCGGGCCGGGGCCGCCCCTCCGAGCCGTCGGCTCAGTCCGTGCCGTGGCACTCCCGGTACGTCCGGCCCGAGCCGCACCAGCACGCCGCGTTGCGGGCCGGGGGCCAGGGGACGGCCCGGCCGCGGGCGGCGAGGGTGGTGGCGTACTGGGGGAGGAGGTCCGGGTCGGCCGGGGACGTGGCCTCCGAGGCGGCGAAGGCCTCGTACGACGGGACCGTGCCGGTCACGATGCCGAGGTTCGGGGTGCCGGCGTGGTGGAGGTCGCGGAGGGCGGCTTCCAGGCGGGCCAAGTGGTCGGGGCGGGAGGGGTACTCGCTGCGCAGGTTCGGGTACACGGTGAGGAGTTCGTCGAGTTCGGCGGCCGGCCAGTGCAGCACCGCCACCGGGAACGGGCGGGACAGCGCGGTGCGGTACGTGCCCAGTTCGGCGCGGATGCGGGTGATCTCGGCCCGGAGCTCGCCCGGGTCGGAGGAGCCCAGTGCCCACAGGCGCTTGGGGTCGTGCAACTCGTCCAGCGGGACGGCGGCCGTGTGGAGGGTGTCGGCCAGCTCGTCCCAGACGTCGTGGTCGACGCCCATCAACCTGCGCACACGGTGGCGGCCGATCAGCAGCGACTGGGTGGCGTACGGGACCTCCTCGCCGGGCGTCAGGAGGAGCGTCAGCGCGGTCGTGAAGCAGTCGTGGGCCGCTTCCAGCTCGTCGTGCGATTCCAGCGTCTCGGCCGCGATCTCCCAGGGCGCGGGGTCGAGCGGGCCCGCGGCGCGGATGCCGTCGAGGATCGCGCGGGCCTCGGCCTCGTGGCCGTACTCCCACAGGTTGGCCGCGTTCAGGGCCTTGACCAGGTGCGGGTGATCGAGGTCGGGGGAGGCGAGCAGGTCGTCGTAGAGGGTGGTGGCGCGGGCGCGGTCGCCGGCGAGCTCCAGATGGGCCGCGGCCTGGAGGAGCAGCGGCTCACGGTCCTCCGGATACTGCGCCGCGGTGCGCAACAGGCGCTCGGCTTCGGTGGTGTGGTCGGCAGGCGTGTCGGGGCGCATGAATCACACCGTACTGCTGTACGGCACCTGCACGGAGGGTGGTTCCGGCTCTGGAGAGTTAGGGGGCATGGCCCTATCGTGCGAGCCGTGCGGGAGCGGATACCGGTCGTGACGCAGCGGAACGCGCGAGGGCGCAGGGCGGCCGCGCGCGGGCTCTGGACGGGTGCCGAGGTGGTGGTCACCCTCGGCGTCGTCCTGTTGTTGCTCGTTGTTCATCAGCTGTGGTGGACCAACCGGCAGGCCCGCGCCGACGCCCGGCACGAGGTGCGGGCCCTTCAGCGGGAGTGGACGGAGCCGGAAGGGGAGAAAGAGGAGCAAGAGGGGCGGCCGCAAGGGGGCGGCGACGGTGCGGGGGGCCGCGGTGGGGCCGGACCGAGGGCCGCCGGTGGCCGGTCGTCCGCGGGGCGCACCGCACCCACCGGGCCCCGCCGGGATCAGGCGTACGCCGTCATCCGTATCCCGCGGCTCGGGCTCGCCGCACCCGTCGCCCAGGGCATCAGCAAGCGAGGTGTTCTCGACAAGGGGTACGTCGGGCACTACCCGGGCACCGCGCAGCCCGGTCAGGCGGGGAACTTCGCGCTCGCCGGGCACCGCAACACGCACGGCGAGCCCTTCCGGTACATCAACCGGCTGCGGCGCGGGGACCGGATCGACGTCGAGACCCGGGACGCCGTCTACACGTACACCGTCGACCGGACGCTCGGGCAGACCAGCGCGCGCGACGGCGGTGTCATCGCGGCCGTGCCGCGCAGCAATGTGAAGCCGTACGCCGGCTACACGGCGGCCGGCTCCTATGTGACGCTCACTACGTGCACGCCCGAATTCACCTCCCGTTACCGGCTTGTCGTATGGGGGAGGCTGACGGATGTCCGGGCGCGCTAGCGGTGCCGGACTAAGGTTCCCTGACGTGCTCAGACGACGTCCGCAGTTGTTGTGGTTGCTGGTTCCCTATGTGCTGTACCTGGGGGCGCTGCCGTTCGTGAACCGGGTCCATCCCGTGGTTCTCGGGCTGCCGTTCCTCTTCGTGTGGCTGCTCGGCGCGACCTTGCTGACACCCGTCGCCGTATGGCTGACCCGGCGGGGGGACCGCCGGTGAACGCCACGGTCGCGACCTCCGTCTTCGGGGTCTTCATGGTCGCCACCGTCGCCCTCGGGCTGCTCGCGATGCGCGGGCGGCGGAAGGGGAGCGGGGGCGGTGGCGGGCTCGCGGAGTGGTCCGTGGGCGGGCGCAGCCTCGGGACCGTGTTCATCTGGGTGCTGATGGCCGGTGAGGGCTACACCAGCTTCAGCTACCTGGGCGCCGCGGGCTGGGGTTACAACTACGGGGCGCCGGTGCTCTACGTGGTGGCGTACATGTCCTGCGGTTACGCCGTCGGCTATGTCGTCGGGCCGATGCTCTGGGCGTACGCGCGCAAGCACGGGCTGGTCGGGATCACCGACATGGTGGCGCACCGCTTCGGGCGGCCCTGGCTCGGCGCGCTGGTCGCCGTCCTCGCGACCGTCTTCCTGCTGCCGTACATCCAGCTCCAGATCACCGGCATGGGCGTGGTCGTCTCGACCATCTCCTACGGCGCCATCAGCCTGAACTGGGCCTACTTCATAGCCTTCGCCGTCACCACCGGCTTCGTCGTGGTGAGCGGGCTGCGCGGCAGCGCGTGGGTGTCCGTCCTCAAGGACGTCCTCGTGATCGCCACGCTCGGCTTCCTCGCCTTCTATGTGCCGCTGCACTACTTCGACGGGTACGGGCCCTTCCTCGACCGGCTCGTCACCGAGAAGAGCGAGTGGCTGACCTTCCCCGGGCACGGGGACAGCGGGCTCGGGCAGGCGTGGTTCATCACCACCTCGTTCCTCAACTCCCTCACCGTGGTGATCTTCCCGACGACCGTCGCCGGCTATCTCGGCGCGAAGAACGCCGACGTGCTGCGCCGCAACGCGATGCTGCTGCCCGCCTACAACGTGCTGCTCTTCGTGCCGATGCTGCTCGGCATGGCCGCCCTCTTCGTCGTGCCGGGGCTCGTCGGCGCCGAGTCCAACCTGGCGCTCTTCAAGCTCGTCGTGGACTCCCTGCCGGCCTGGGTGGTCGGCATCATCGGTGTGGCCGCCGCGCTCTCGTCGATCGTGCCGATGGCCGTGTTCATGCTGGTCATCGGCACGATGTGGGGGCGCAGCGTGCTCTCGCTCGTGCCGCGGTGGGAGCGGCGGCAGAAGGGCGCCGCACAGACGGTCGTGGTGGTCGCGGGGGTGATCGCGCTCGTGCTCACGTACACGGCGCCGAACACCCTCGTACGGCTCTCCCTCATCTCGTACGAGGGGATGGCGCAACTGCTCCCCATGGTGTTGCTGGGGCTGATGTGGCGGCGGCTGACCCTGCTCGGGGCGATGAGCGGGTTGGTCGTCGGGGTGGGCCTGGTGTGCGGCTTCGTGTTCACGGAGCACGATCCGGTGTGGGGGGTGAACGCGGGCATCGTGGCGCTCGCCGCCAACCTCGTCGTCGCGCTCGCCGTGACGTACGCAGGGCCGCGCGAGCGCGACGACCGGCCGGACGACGAGGTGCTCGCGCGCGACGAGATCGAAACCGCGGAGGAGGACGGGCAGGAGGACGGGCAGGAGGTCAGCGGCGCTCGCGCAGGAGCAGGACACTGACCGTCGCCACCAGGGCCAGGGCCACCGACAGCAACAGCGCGCCGTTCGCGCCCGAGCCCGTCGCGGCCGTCGCGATCGTCAGGGCCACGCCCGTCGACGAGCCGATGTACCGGGCGGTGTTGTTCGCGCCCGAGCCCATCGCCGCACGCTCGGGCGGCACCGACTCGACTGCCAGGCGCGGCAGCGCGGCGTTGAGCAGTCCGCTGCCGACGCCGGACACGACCAGGGCGAGCAGCAGCCGCAGCCACAGCGACGCGCCGATGTGCGCGTCGCCCGCCGTGTCCAGGGTGCCCAGCAGCGACAGCACCGCCACCGCGTGCAGGACGAAGCCCACGGCCAGCTGGTGCCGGGCCGCGACCCGGCCCGCCAGTCGTCGCGCCTGCAGCGCCACCACGAACGACGTACCGGACCAGAGCAGGAAGAGCCAGGCCGTGCCCAGCGCGGACATCCCCAGGGCCTGCTGGAGCAGCGTCGGCAGATAGCTGAACAGGCCGATCACCGACAAGCCGGTGAACAGCCCGCCGGCCGACGAGGCCAGGAACAGGCGGCTGCGCAGCAGCGACAGATCGATCAGCGGCGCCGCGGCCCGGCGCTCCACCGCGACGAACCCGGCGGTCAGGGCCAATGCGGCGAGCAGCAGCAGCCCGATGGGCCCGCGCAGCCAGCCGTCCCGGCCGAGCAGCCAGGCCCGGCCGGACACGGGGGTGGCGAGGGTGGCGGAGATGTCGGTTACGGCGTACGCCGCTACAACGACTTCCTGGCCCACCTCGGCATGCCCCGCGCCGTGCTGGCCACCCGGCTCCAGTCCCTCATCGAGGCCGGTGTCATGGAGAAACGCCGCTATCAGGAGTCGCCGCCGCGCGACGAGTACGTCCTCACCGGCAGCGGCGAAGCGCTCTGGCCGGTCGTCCGCACCCTCGGGGCGTGGGGGCGCGACCACATCCCCGGCACCCGGCCGATGCGCGTCTTCGTCCACGCGTCCTGTGGTACGGAACTGGGCTCGTACGGCGAATGCCCGGCCTGCGCCCGGCCCGTACCGCCCCAGGACGTCGAGATGCGGCCGGGCGACGGACTCGATCCGGACCCCGCCGATCCGGTCGGCCGTGCCCTGCTGGTGCCGCACCGGCTGCTGCGCCCGCTGGACACCGCACGCTCCTGAGCGCGGACGAGTGTGTCGGACTCATCGTGTATAACGGCTGGAGAGCCGAACGCACCCACGAAGGCGTGGGTGCGTGATCGACGCGGATGTGCGCGTGCGAGGAGTGCGCGCGATGTGCGCGCGACGGGTGGGCCCGGCCAAGTCCGGCCGCGAAGGGGAAGAAGGGAGGGGCCGATGAGCGGTGACACGCGCCGTCTGCGCGGAGGCCTCGCCCGGCTGCTCCGCCCCGCCGGACTCCTGCTCTTCTTCGTCACCGAAGTGCTCCTCGCCGAGGGCGGCAGCCTCTCCGCCGCCGTCGCGCTCGCCGCCACGGCAGCCGCCGGCTCCGCGCTCGTCGCCGCCTCGGTCATCAGCGCCCGCTGCGCCGTCCCCGTGCCCCGAACCCGGGTCCGTACGGCCATCCGCGAGCGGGAGAAACGCACCGCGTTCCTGCCGCAGCGAGACCCTGATGCCAAGGGGCGCCGACGCCCCCGAGCCCCCGGCCGCGCCCTCCCGACGGCCGCGTAGGGGCTCACGCAGCAGCAACCACCCCTCTCGCGGTCCGTCATGCCGAGTTCGTATGTCTTCCCGGCACGACGAGACCCCCGGAGGGCTCACCCATGTCCGTCTTCATGTCCGCATTCGCCGACCTGGTCGGCGCGCTGGCCGATGTGCTGCACCCGTTCTTCCAGACCGCGTCCACCGCCGCCGCCATCGTGCTGTTCACCGCGCTCGTGCGGCTCGCCGTGCACCCCCTCTCGCGGGCCGCGGCGCGCGGACAGAAAGCCCGCACCAGGCTCCAGCCGCAGATCGCCGAACTGCGCAAGAAGCATGGCAAGAACCCCGAGCGCATGCAGAAGGCGCTCATGGAACTGCACAAGGAGGAGAAGGTCTCGCCGCTGTCCGGCTGCCTGCCCAGCCTGCTGCAGATGCCCGCCTTCTTCCTGCTCTACCACCTCTTCTCCAGCCAGAAGATCGGCGGCGACCCCAACGCGCTGCTCGGCCACCAGCTCTTCGACGCCCCGCTCGGCGAGCGCTGGCACGACGCCCTCGCGCACGGGGGGCCGTTCGGGGCGCAGGGCATGGTCTACCTCGGCCTGTTCGCGATCGTCGCCGTTGTGGCCACCTTCAACTTCCGGCGTACGAAGCGGCAGATGGCCGCCAACCCGGTCACCCCGACCACCGGCCCCGACGGGCAGCCGGTGCCGGGCATGGGTGCGATGACGAAGCTGATGCCGCTGATGTCCTTCGCCACCCTCTTCACCGTCTCCGTCGTACCGCTCGCCGCCGCGCTGTACGTCGTCACCAGCACCACCTGGACCGCGGTCGAGCGGGCCGTCCTCTACCGCGACATGCCGGCCGCGGGCACCGCCATGGCCACCGCGGCGTAATCGGGGCGGCGAGTGTGCCGGTCCAGTGTGTGAACAGGGTCTTGCGGAGTGATCGGGTGTCTTGGACGATCGGACAAGCCTGCGATGGCCGCCACCCATCCGACGGGCCCGTTCTCTACCAAGGGGAGAAAGACCGTTGAAGCTGCTTCGTGTGGGTATGGCAGGTGCGGAACGGCCGGCGCTGCTGGACCGGAACGGAACCCTGCGTGACCTGTCGGGGATCGTCACCGACATCGACAGTGCGCTGCTCGCCGACGAGTCCGCGCTCGCCCGGGTGCGGGCCGCCGCGTCCGCGCCCGGTGACCTGCCCGCGCTCGACGCCGAGGGACTGCGGGTCGGGCCGCCGCTGGCCCGGATCGGCAAGATCGTGTGCATCGGGCTGAACTACCACGACCACGCCGCCGAGACCGGTGCGGAGATTCCCACCGAACCGATCCTGTTCTTCAAGGCGCCGGACACCGTCGTCGGGCCCGACGACACGGTGCTGGTGCCGCGCGGCAGCGTCAAGACGGACTGGGAGGTCGAGCTCGCGGTCGTCATCGGGCGCACCGCCCGTTACCTGGAGTCCGCCGAGGAGGGGCTCGCGCATGTCGCCGGATACGCGACGGCGCACGACGTCTCCGAGCGCGAGTTCCAGATCGAGCGCGGCGGCACCTGGGACAAGGGCAAGAACTGCGAGACGTTCAACCCGCTGGGGCCGTGGCTGGTCACGGCGGACGAGATCGCCGACCCGCAGGCACTGCCGCTGAAGCTCTGGGTCAACGGCGAGCTGAAGCAGGACGGCACGACGGCCGACCAGATCTTCCCGGTGGGTGAAGTGGTCCGGTACCTCAGCCACTTCATGACGCTGTACCCCGGCGACGTGATCAACACCGGGACGCCGGCGGGGGTCGCTCTGGGGCAGCCCGAGCCCAAGCCGTACCTGAGGGCGAGGGACGTCGTGGAGCTGGAGATCACGGGGCTGGGGCGGCAGCGGCAGGAGCTGAAGGACGCCTGAGCCCTCTCGTTCGGGACGGGCGTGATCCGGGCGGTGCGGGGCCGGCGGCGCGGGCCCCGGGGCGGCCGACCGATCGGAGCGCAGCAGCAAAGGTCGGAGGGGTGGGGTGCCGCGTCGGCGGCGCCCCACCCCTTCCTCGCGTCATGCGCCGATCGTCGTCGCGAAGTGTTCCAGCGCCTCGACCACCAGGGCGTGGTCCTCCGCCTGGGGCAGGCCCGAGACCGTGACCGAGCCGATGACGCCCGCGCCCTCGACCGCGATCGGGAACGAACCGCCGTGCGCGGCGTACGTGTCGAGGTCCAGGCGCGAGGCGTCGTCGAACGTCGTCCCCTTCGCCCGGAACCGGGTTCCCACCAGGTACGAGCTCTCGCCGAACCGCTCCACGACCTTGCGCTTGCGGTCGATCCAGGCGTCGTTGTCGGCGCTCGATCCCGGCAGCGCGGCGTGGAAGAGCTGTTGTGCGCCGCGGCGGATGTCGATCGCGATCGGGGCGTGCCTCTCCCGGGCCATCGCGACGAGCAGGCCGCCGAGCGCGTAGGCGTCGTCGTAGCTGAAATGCGGCAGCGTCAGTCGGCGCTCCTGGGCGATGAGCTCGGAGATGGTCGGAGCGGTGGGGTTCATACGGGTTGCTCCTTGTTGTCGGCGGAGGTGGAGGCGGAGGCGGACGGGGGCGCGGCGGGCAGGGTCACGGTGACGCCCTCGCGGGCCGAGCGGCGGGCGGCCTCCAGTACGTCCAGGGCCGCTGCGGCCTGCAGGGCGGTCACTGGATTGTCACCCCTTCCGCGCAGCGCGTCGGTGACCGCCGCGTAGTACGCGGGGTAGTCGCCCGGCTGCGTGCGGATCGGGGCGCCGCCGCCCGTCAGCGGGGACTCGCCCGAACCGATCCTGCCCCACAGGGCCTCGGGCTCCTCGCCCCACGGGCCGTCGCCCGGCGTCGGACGTGCTCCCGCGCGCAGGGCGGCCTCCTGCGGGTCGAGACCGTACTTCACATAGCCGGCGGTCGAACCGAGCACCCGGAAGCGCGGACCGAGCTGGGCCGCGGTGGCGCTGACGTACAGATGCGAGCGGACCCCGTTCGCATGGGTGATCGCGAGAAACGTGTCGTCGTCGGCGGCGGCGCCGGGGCGGCGTACGTCGGACTCCGCGTACACCCGCACCGCCGGGCCGAACAGCACGAGCGCCTGGTCGACGACATGGCTGCCCAGGTCGTACAGCAGCCCGCCGATCTCCTGCGGATCGCCCGACTCGCGCCAGCCGCCCTTCGGCTGCGGGCGCCACCGCTCGAAACGGGACTCGAAGCGGTGGACGTCCCCCAGCTCGCCGTCCGAGATCAGCCGCGCGAGCGTGAGGAAGTCGTTGTCCCAGCGGCGGTTCTGGAAGACCGAGAGCAGCAGCCCGCGCTCCTCGGCGAGGGCCGCGAGCTCCCGCGCCTCGGCGGCCGTACCGGCGACCGGCTTGTCCACGACGACCGGCAGACCGGCCCCTAGCGCGGCCGTCGCGATCGGGACATGGGTCCTGTTCGGGGAGGCGATCACGATGAGATCGAGTGCGTCCGCGCGGTCCCACAGCTCCTTCGGCGACGCGGCGAACCGCACGTCGGGGAACTCGGCGCGCGCCTGCGCCCGCCGCTCCTCGTTCGACGTGACGACCGTGTCGAGGGCCAGGCCCTTGGTCGCGGCGATCAGCGGGGCGTGGAAGACGGAACCCGCCAGGCCGTAGCCGACGAGCCCGACGCGCAGCGGGGCCTCGGGCGGTCCGGGCGTCTCGTGAGTCGCGTTGCCAGTCATGTGTGTCACTTAAGCAACGCTGTTGCCAAAGTGCAAGCGACAGGGACAATGGTGTGGTGAACAGGAGTAATAGCGGCGCGAACCTGCCGACGCTGCGCAGCCACAATGCGGCGCTGCTGCTGGATCTGCTGCGGGTGGCGGGTGAGCCCGGTATCAGCAGGCTCGAACTCGCCGAGCGCACCGGGCTCACGCCGCAGGCGGTCAGCAAGATCACCGCTCGGCTGCGGGCCGACGGCCTGGCGACCGAGGCGGGCCACCGGGCCTCCACCGGCGGCAAGCCGCGCACCGTGCTGCGGCTGGTGCCGGACGCGGGGTACGCGGTCGGCCTGCACCTGGACCGTGACGAGCTGACGGTGGTGCTCGTCGACCTGGCCGGCGAAGTCGTCGCGAGCCACACCGCCCCACTGGACTTCGGCGCCCCGGCGGACGAGGTGCTCACGACGGCGGCGGACGCGGTCGCGGCCGTGCGCGGCGCGGGTGCGGTGGGGGTCGGGGCGGTGCGCGGCGCGGGTGCGGGGGCAGCCGTGGGCCGGCCGGTGCTCGGGGTCGGCGTGGCGGTGCCGGGGCCGCTCGATCACCGGGGCGGGGTGCTGCACCGCGTCACCGGGTTCCCGCAGTGGGACGGATATCCGCTGCGGGACGCGCTCGCGGCGAGGACCGGGTCGCCCGTCGTCGTCGACAAGGACACCAACGCCGCCGCCCTGGGGCTCGCCCTGCGCGCGGCGGGCACGGGTGACTTCGCCTATCTGCACCTGGGGACCGGGCTCGGCGCCGGGCTGGTCCTCGGCGGGGCGCTGCACCGGGGAGCCCGTACCGGGGCCGGTGAGTTCGGGCACCAGACCGTCCAGCTGGACGGTCCGGAGTGCGGCTGCGGCGGGCGGGGCTGCATCGAGGCGCTCTGTCTCGCCGCCGTCGCCCGCGGCGATGTCGCGGAGGCGGCCCGGGTCCTGGGCGCCGGCGCCGCCAATCTCGTCGGACTGCTCGACATCGACCGGGTGGTGCTCGGCGGCCGTACCGTCGCCGCCGATCCGGAGCCGTACGTACGGGGCGTCCGCGCCGTGATCGAGGAGCGCGCCCGGCGGGGCGGTCTCGACACGCCGGTGCCGGTCACCGCCGCACGGGGAGGGGACCGGCCGGTCGCGGAGGGGGCCGCGCAACTGGTCCTGGCCCCGCTGTTCGGCCGGGTCGGGAGCGCGGACGCGGGCGAGCCGGGCACGCGACTGGGCTGATCGAGCGGTACCCGGCGACCGGCCGGCCGACCCTCCGGCATGTCGGTGCCGGTCGCCTCGCGCGTGCGTGGCAGCGTCGCCGTCCACGGCCGGTGAACTCCGGCGCGCAAAGGCTGGGCGGGTGCTGAAGATCTTGGCCGGACCCGTGGCGGTCGGCACGCACAGCCCCGGCGCCTTGTGGTTGTACGCGTCGGCCGCCGCTTCCAGGTCCGGCCAAGGTCTTCAGCGCTCTCCCAGCCGACCGTCCCGCGAGCCGCGAAGGGTGATCCCCGCATGCCCTCCACACCACCCCCGTCCGCCACGCCCTCCCCGGCCGGCTCCGGGACGGGCCGCGCGGCCGACGCCGTATCGCCCTTCACGTCCGGCACCGCGGCCATGTCCACCATGAGCCCGGCATCCGTCCCGCTGTCCGGCGCGGCTTCCATCCCCGTGGCCGGCACTTCCGCGCAGCGGCCCTCGCCGCCCCCGCGCTCGTCCCCGCTCCCCGGACGCACGCGGCACGGGCTCGCGCTCGGACTGGCGGCGGCGAGTGTGGTTCCCGCCGTCCTCGGCGGCGCGTCCGCCGCACCGGCCTCCGCGGCGTCCCCGGCCTCCCCGGTCTCGAAGCCGGGGGCCGCCACCGCCGACCAGCAGCCCGCCTGCGGCGATCCGGCGGCGAGCGCGTTCCCGATCAGCACCCGTATCCGCGGCGGCCCGGACAGCTACGCGTCCGGCGGCGGCTACGGAACCTGGTACCTGGACCTGACCAACACCACCACCGAGACGTGCCGGGACATCCACCCGGTGCTGGTCCTCACCGACGAGGACCGGACGCTGACCTCCGACCAGATCCAGCTGAAGTTCTCCGACCTGGCCCGTCCCGAGGTGGAGTACCGGGTCGGCTGGGAGGCCACCGACCAGGACGAGCAGATCGGCGTCTTCGGCGACGACGGGGACGACGGGGACGATGCCTTCGAGGGCTTCAGCATCCCCGCGGGCGGTACCGTCACCGTCCAGGTCCGGATGGCGTTCACCTCCGACACCAGCCCGGGACGGATCACCGCCAGGGCCGCGATCGTCCAGCGGCAGCACGGGGCGAGCGGCACGTCCGCGCAGGACGACGGGGCCTGGGTCGGCGACTCCGACGACTACCCGTTCGCCGTCGTCGAGGACGACGACGGCGGAACCGATGAGCCCGATGAGCCCGGGGACATCGCCGGGACCGGGGACATCGACCAGCCCGCGGAGGTCGGCGGCACCAAGGACACCGTCCGCACCCCCCGCGACGCCCCACGCGACACCGCGCCCGACGGAGCCCGGACCGCCGGCGGCGGTGACACTCCGCGGCCGGTGCCCCCCGGCCGGGCCCCGGGGCGGAGCGGCCTCCCCGAGCTGGCCGCGACCGGTTCGGGCGCCGTTCCGTACGCCGGCGTGACCGTCGCCGGGTTCCTGATCGGCGGCGGGGCCATGGTGTTCTGGACCCGGCGTTCGCGCCGCCCCCGCCGCTGAGCCGATCCGGCGTTCGCGCCGCGCCGCCGCTGAACCGTCCTGCCGTCGGCGCCGGCCGCCGCTGAGCCGGTCCGTCGTACGCGCCGCCCTCGCCGCATAGCCGCCCCTTCCGGCCCCCTTCCCGCCATCGGCCGTTCACGCGTGTTCATGTCCGTCTGCCACCATCGGCCCGTGGACTACCCGCACGACCAGACACCTGGCGCACCCATCCGTTCCGGCATCCCCGAGCACGGCCGTATCCCCAAGTACTACGCGGTCAAGGCTCGTGTCTCCCTCCTCGTGGAGGAGTTGGGCGAGGGCGGCATGCTGCCCACCGAGCGCGATCTCGCCGAGCGCTACGAGGTCTCGCGCGAGACGGTGCGCCAGGCGCTGCGCGAACTGCTGCTGGAGGGCCGGCTCGCCCGCCAGGGGCGCGGCACCGTCGTCGCGGGTCCCAAGCTGGAGCAGCCGCTCTCGCTGGCGAGCTATACGGAGGGCGTACGCCGCCAGGGCCGTACCCCCGGCCGCCGCCTCATCGGTCTGGAGCGGTTCCCCTGCCCCGAGGCGCTGGCCGCCGACATCGGGGTGGCGCGCGGCGAACCGGTCTGGCACCTGGAGCGGGTGCTGCTCGCCGACGACGACCGGGTCGGCCTGGAGAGCACCTACATCTCCGTCGCCCGGGTACCGGACCTGGACACGGGGTTCGACCCCGACTCGTCCTTCTACGCGCATCTGCGCGACCGGCTCGGGATCTCCTTCGGCGATGCGGACGAGCGGATCGAGACCGTGCTCGCGACGCCGCGCGAGGCGCTGCTCATCGGTACACCGCCCGCGCTGCCCATGCTGCTGATCCACCGGATCTCGCGCGACACGGACGGTCGGCCGCTGGAGCGCGTACGGACCCTCTTCCGCGGGGACAGGTTCTCCTTCACCGCACACCTCGGCGCGCAGGACGGACGCTGAACGACTCCGGAAACGACTCCGGAACGGCAGTGGCCGGCCGACCCATCGCGATAACGAAAATATAACGGGTCTGGTCCAAGCTTGGGGCCCCATTCACCCTCCCGTTGCCGTACCGATCCGTACGGGTCACCAGCCCCGAGGAGCGTAGCCGTCGTGAGAGTCATCGTCGTAGGAGCCGGCGTGGTGGGAACCATGCACGCCTGGCACGCAGTGAACCGCGGCCACGAGGTCGTACAGATCGAGCGCGAGAGCGAGGCGCGCGGGGCATCGCTCCGCAATTTCGGACAGATATGGGTCAGCGGCCGGGCCGGTGGCGAGGAGCTGGAGACCGCGCTGCGCGCCCGTGAGCTGTGGGAGGGCATCGGGGCCCAGGTCCCCGATCTCGGCTTCCGGGCCTGTGGCTCGCTCACCCCGCTCCGCACCGGGCTGGAGACCGCCGTGGCCGAGGCGGCCGTCGCCCGCCCCGACGCGGCGGCCCGCGGCTACAAGCTGCTCACCGCCGACGAGGCCCGCGCGGTCAACCCCGCGCTGCGCGGCGAATTCACCGCCGCCCTGTGGTGTGAGCGGGACGCCGCCGTCGAGCCGCGCACCGCCCAACTGGCGCTCAAGAGGGCGCTGTTGCAGTCCGGCCGGTATACGTACCTCGGCGGGCGCGAGGTCCGCGAGGTGGTGGGCACCGCCTCCGTCCGTGACGACCACGGCGATGTCCATACCGGTGACGCCGTGATCCTGGCCACCGGAGCCTGGCTCGGCGGACTCGTGCGCGAGCTGGCCGGCCCCGATCTGCCGGTGCGCCGCGTCCGGCTCCAGATGATGCAGACCGACCCGCTCGGCGAGCGGCTCACCACCTCCGTCGCCGACGCCGACAGCTTCCGCTACTACCCGGCGTACCGGAGCGAGGCGCTGGACACCCTCAACGCCGAACAGGCGCAGGCGCCCACCGCCGCACAGCACAGGATGCAGCTCCTGATGGTCCAGCGCCGCGACGGCGGGCTGACCATCGGCGACACCCACGAGTACGAGCACCCCTTCTCCTTCGACACCGTCGAGGAGCCGTACGAGCACCTCACCGGAGTCGTCGAGTCCTTCCTCGGCCGCCCGCTGCCGAGGATCCGCCACCGCTGGGCCGGGGTCTACGCCCAGTGCACCGACACCAGCCGGGTCGTCCACCGCCAGCAGGTGCGGGACGGCGTCTGGCTGGTCACCGGTCCGGGCGGGCGCGGCATGACCTGCTCGCCCGCCATCGCCGAAACGACCGCCAACGAACTGGACTGGTGAAGAAGTTGAGCAACACCGACACGTCGAACACCACCGACAAGCTGAACCTGATCGTCCTCGACATGGCCGGCACCACCGTCGCCGACGGCGGCCTCGTCGAGCAGGCGTTCTCCGCCGCGGCCGAACGCCTCGGCGTGGAGCCCGGCTCCGCCGACCACGCGGAGAAGCTCGACTACGTGCGCGCCACCATGGGCGAGTCCAAGATCTCCGTCTTCCGTCACCTCTTCGGCGACGAGGACAAGGCCCAGCGGGCCAACACCGCCTTCGAGGAGGCGTACGGGGAGCTGGTCGACGGCGGCCGCATCGCGCCGGTCCCCGGCGCCCGCGACGCCATCGAACGGCTCAAGGGCGAGGGCCGCACCGTGGTCCTGTCCACCGGCTTCGCCCGCACCACCCAGGACGCCATCCTGGCCGCGCTCGGCTGGCAGGACCTGGTCGCCCTGACCCTCTGCCCGGCCGACGCGGGCGGTCGCGGCCGCCCCTACCCCGACATGGTCCTCGCCGCGTTCCTGCGTACCGGTGCCGTCGACGGCGTCCGGCAGGTCGTCGTCGCGGGCGACACCTCGTACGACATGCTCAGCGGCGTGCGCTCCGGGGCCGGGATCGTCGCGGGCGTGCTCACCGGCGCCCACGACAAGGACCGGTTGACCCGTCACGGCGCCACGCATGTGCTCGGCTCGGTCGCCGAGCTCCCGGACCTGATCGCGCGGGCAGAGGCATGACGGGCGGGGCCGACGCCGTCCGCAGCGGCATCAGGTTCGACCAGGTCAGCGTCGCGTACGGCGGGAACACCGTCCTCGACCGGCTCGATCTGACCGTCGAACCCGGCGAGGTCATGGCACTGCTCGGGCCCTCCGGGTCCGGCAAGACCACCGCCCTGCGCGCCGTCGCCGGATTCGTCCGGCCCGCCTCCGGCCGCGTGTACCTCGGCGACCGCGACGTCACCGGCCTGCCGCCGCACAGGCGCGGCATCGGCATGGTCGTCCAGCAGTACGCCCTCTTCCCGCACATGCGGGTCCAGGACAACGTCGCCTTCGGGCTCAAGGCCCGCAAGGTCGCCAAGGCGGAGATCCCCGAGCGGGTCGCCGAGGCGCTCGAACTCGTCGGCATGGCCGCCTATGCCGAGCGCTACCCGCGCGAACTCTCCGGCGGCCAGCAGCAGCGCGTCGCCATCGCCCGCGCGCTGGCCATCCGCCCCGGCGTTCTCCTGCTCGACGAACCGCTCTCCGCGCTCGACGCCCAGCTGCGCTCCGGAATGCTCGCCGAACTGGCGCGACTGCACCGGGAGCTGCCGGACGTCTCCATCCTGTACGTCACCCACGACCAGGTGGAGGCGCTCACCCTGGCCGACCGGATCGCGGTCATGGACAAGGCCCGGCTGCAGGACTGCGGCACCCCGCAGGAGCTGTACCGCCGTCCGCGGACCGAGTTCACCGCGTCGTTCGTCGGCAACGCCAATCTGCTGCCGGTCACCGTCGCCGACGGCGCCGACACCGTCGAGTTCGCGGGGCGCGCGCTCGACGTACCGACCGGCGACGTGGCCGGCGGTGCCACCGCCACCCTGTGCGTCCGGCCACACCTGGTCGGGCTCGGTGACGGGCCCAACGCGCTGAACGGCACCATCGCCGAGGTCCAGTGGCGGGGCTCCACGCACCGGCTGTATGTCGACATCGACGGGCACCGGGTCAAGGCCGACCTCCGCGAACTGCGCGAGACCCCGGCGCTCGGCGACAAGGTCACGCTGCACTTCGCGGCACAGGACGCGGTACTGCTGCCCGCGGGCGCGGCGTCGGGAGCCGGGGGAGGGGCCGATGGGTAGCACCGCACAGCCCGTCACCCCGGGCATCACGGCGACGAAGGCGCCGCGTCAGCGCACCGGCTCGTCCGAGGTGACGCCCCCGGCGGCCGGTCCGCGGGCCCCGGCCCGCGACGGCCGCCGCATCCCCCGCTTCGTCTGGGCGCTGCCGCCCGTCGCCGTACTCGCGCTCGTCTTCCTCTACCCGCTGGCCCTCGTCGTCCAGCAGTCCTTCAGCCCGGACGAGGGCGGCGCCTCGCTCGCCCCGTACGGCGACGTGTTCTCCTCCGAGTCGTTCCGCTCCGCGCTGACGACCACCGTCTGGCTGGCGGTCGGCTCGACCGTCGGATGCCTGGTGCTGGGCTTCGTCCTGGCCATGGTCATCGCGTTCGTGCCGTTCCCCGGCGGCAAGGCGGTCGCCAAGTTCATCGATGTCTTCCTCTCCTTCCCGTCGTTCCTGATCACGCTCGCCCTGCTGTTCATCTACGGCAGCGTCGGCATGGCCAACGGCCTCTGGACGGACGTCACCGGGGCGTCGAGCGGCCCCTTCGACTTCCTCACCACCCCGTGGGGCGTCCTGCTCGCCGAGATCACCTACTTCACCCCGTTCGTGATGCGCCCGCTGCTCGCCGCGTTCTCGCAGCTCGACAGCGCGCAGTTGGAGGTGGCGTCCTCGCTGGGCGCGAAGCCGGCCCGGATCGTGCGGCAGGTGATCCTCCCCGAGGCGCTTCCCGCGCTTGCCGCGGGCGGCAGCCTCGTCCTCGTGATGTGTCTCAACGAGTTCGGCATCGTGCTGTTCACCGGCGCGAAGGGGGTCACGACCCTGCCGATGCTCGTCTACAGCAAGGCGATCCTGGAGTCCGACTACCCGGCAGCCTGTGTCGTCGCCGTCGTCAACATCGCGATCTCCGTGGGTCTCTACAGTCTGTATCGGATGGTGAGCCGCCGTGTTGGTGCATAGCCGTACGGGGAAGTGGGCCGCCTGGGCCGTGTTCGTCGTGCTCTTCGTCCCCCTGTTCGCGGTGCCGCTGCTGGTCATCCTGGCCGCGTCGTTCACCACCAACTGGTCCGGTGCCTTCCCCTCGGGGCCGACCACCGAGCACTACACGGCGGCGACCGGCGGCGACTCCCTGCAGGCCCTGACCACCAGCCTGATCACCGCGGTCAGCGCCAGTCTGCTCGCCCTCACCGCCGGTTCCTGGGCCGCCCTGGCCGCCGCCTCGCTGCGCAGCCGCGGCAGGAGGTTCCTCGACGCGCTGTTCATGCTGCCGGTCGCCGTGCCGTCCGTGGTCGTGGGCCTCGCCGTGCTCGTCGCGTTCAGCAAACCGCCGATGCTGCTGAACGGGACGCGCTGGATCGTGATCCTGGCGCACACGATTCTTGTCACGGCGTTCGCCTATTCGTCGGTTTCGGCGGCAATAGTGCGTCTCGACCCGATGTACGAACAGGCGGCGGCCAGTCTCGGCGCCCGGCCCGCGTACGTCCTGTGGCGCGTCAAGCTGCCGCTCCTGCTGCCGTCCCTCACGGCGGCGGCGGGACTCTGCTTCGCCCTGTCCATGGGCGAGTTGAGCGCCACGATGATGCTCTACCCGCCGGACTGGACACCGCTCCCGGTGCAGATCTTCGCGGCCACCGACCGCGGCTCGCTCTTCACCGGAGCGGCCGTCGCCGTGGTCCTGATGGGAACGACGCTGCTCGTGCTGCTCGGCGTCTCCCGGATCCGCACCAGGGCCTCGTTCCGCTGATCCGCCGACACCCCCGTACCGACTCCGGCCGGCTCCCGGCCGACTTCCAGGAGATACGACTGCCATGCGCAAGAACCACCTCAAGCCCATAGCCGCCGTCACCGGCTGCCTCGCCCTCGCCGCCACCCTCTCCGCCTGCGGCGGCTCCTCGGCCGCTTCCGACGAGAAGGTCGTCACCGTCTACAGCGCCGACGGCCTGAAGGGCGAGAACGGCGACGGCTGGTACGACAAGGTCTTCAAGGACTTCGAGAAGAAGACCGGCATCAAGGTCAAGTACGTGGAGGGCGGCTCCGGCGAGATGGTGCAGCGCGCCGTCCGCGAGAAGTCCAACACCCAGGCCGATGTGCTGGTCACGCTGCCGCCGTTCATCCAGCAGGCCGACAGCAAGGGGCTTCTGGCGGCGTACGCGCCGGTCGGTTCCGACCAGGTCGACGGCCCCGACAAGGCGTCCGACTCCAAGTGGACCTCGGTCGTCAACAACTACTTCGGGTTCATCTACAACAAGAAGGAGCTGAAGTCGGCACCCACCACCTGGGAGGAGCTGCTCGACGGAAAGTTCAAGAACAAGATCCAGTACTCCACCCCCGGAGTCGCCGGTGACGGCACCGCCGTACTCATCAAGGCCATGCACGACTTCGGCGGCAAGGAGCCGGCGATGGCGTACCTGAAGAAGCTCCAGGCCAACAACGTCGGCCCGTCCGCCTCCACCGGCAAGCTCGCCCCCAAGGTCGACAAGGGCGAACTGCTCGCCGCCAACGGCGATGTCCAGATGAACTACGCGCAGTCCAAGGACATGCCCAACCTCGGCATCTGGTTCCCCGCGAAGGAGGGCGGCAAGCCCACCACGTTCGCCCTGCCGTACGCGGCCGGCCTGGTCGACAAGGCCCCGCACAGCGCCAACGGCAAGAAGCTGCTCGACTTCATGCTGTCCGAGCAGGCCCAGAAGGACGTCAGCGCGGTCGGCGGCGGCTTCTCCGCCCGCAAGGACGTCGAGGCCACCGACGCCAACGCCCTCGCGCTGGCCAAGCTGATGGACGGCGTCGAGGTCTTCGAGCCCGACTGGTCGGACATCGGCACCAACCTGGACACGTACGTCGGGGCCTGGAAGTCGGCCACAGGCAGCTGACCGCCGTCCACAGACGCATCGCGGGGAAACAGGGCCTCCGGCGCATCATCGCGAGAAGATAACGGGTCTGGTCCAGATCCCGGCTCACTCCGAGCGTTCCGGCAGTACCTGCCGGTCGAACGGACGCTCTAAAATCGGGGACGTCGGCGCTGCACAACGCGGTGCCGCCGGCGTCCCCGCACACGGCGTACGGCAGGAGTCCCACATGGCAGAGCGCAAGCCGATCTCATCCTGGCTCACCGACATGGACGGAGTCCTGATCCACGAGGGGACACCGATCCCCGGGGCGGATGCCTTCATCAAGCGGCTGCGGGACTCGGGGATGCCCTTCCTGGTCCTCACGAACAACTCGATCTACACCGCCCGCGATCTGCACGCCCGCCTCGACCGCATGGGTCTCGACGTGCCCGTGGAGAACATCTGGACCTCCGCCCTGGCCACCGCCCAGTTCCTGGACGACCAGCGGCCCGGCGGCACGGCGTATGTCATCGGAGAGGCCGGGCTCACCACCGCTCTGCACGACATCGGCTACGTCCTCACCGACCACGAACCCGACTACGTGGTCCTCGGCGAGACCCGCACGTACAGCTTCGAGGCGCTCACCAAGGCGATCCGGCTGATCAACGGCGGTGCCCGCTTCATCTGCACCAACCCGGACGAGACCGGTCCGTCCGCCGAGGGCCCGCTGCCCGCGACCGGGTCCGTGGCCGCCCTCATCACCAAGGCCACCGGCAAGGCCCCGTACTTCGCGGGCAAGCCCAATCCGCTGATGATGCGCACCGGGCTCAACGCGATCGGTGCCCACTCCGAGTCCAGCGCCATGATCGGCGACCGGATGGACACCGACGTGCTGGCCGGACTGGAGGCGGGGATGCAGACGTTCCTGGTCCTGACCGGTCTCACCGGCGTCGCCGACATCGACAAGTACCCCTTCCGGCCGTCCAGGGTCGTCGATTCCATCGCGGACCTGGTCGACCTCATCGACATGGGCTGAGCCCGGCGGGCGCCGCCCGGAGCGGGGCGAGGGGCGATCCAGGGCTGTCCGCGCACGCCCCCGTCCCCCCGCTCCTGCGGATGCGGAAAGCCGACGCAGGCGTGAACCTTTCCAGAGGAGGTTTACGATGCGTTCCATACCACTCACGTTCTGTGCCGTCGCGGTGGTCGCGGCGACCCTGGTACCGGCTTCCGCCGCACTGGCCGACTCCGGCACCGGTTCCGGCCCGGGGACGGGCTCCGACAGTCGCGCCGGACTCTCGGTGACCCCGCTCTCCGCCGCCCCGGGCGGGGAGGTGGACCTGCGGCTGGACAGCTGCGAGGGCAAGGAGGCCAAAGGCGACTCCGATGTCTTCGCCTCCGAGGCACGGTTCTCGCCCGCCACGGACGGGGGCCTCCTCGCGAAAGCCCGGATCAGCACGGACGCCTCCCCGGGCGACTACGACATCCGGGTCGTCTGCTCGGACGGCCGGGGCACCACGATGTCCGGCAAGGTCACGGTCGCCGACCGGAACAGGCCCACGCCCCTCGCCCCGGTCCGCGCCGGAGGGGGCGGCACCGCCCTGCTCAACGAAGAGACCGCTCGCCAGCACGGCCCCGGCCTCGTGCAGGCGGTGATCGGCCTGGTCCTGGCCGCCGTCGCGGTGGTCGTCGTCGTGTTCCGCGGCGTGCGCCGTCGCCGCCCGGCCAAGGACTGACATGTCCGCCCCGGACCGCCCCTCGGACCACGGCCGACTGCTCACCGGGGTGGCCTGGGCCGTCCTGCTGATGGGTCTGTGGCTCTGGGGCCGCGACATCACCGACGGCTCCGGCGCAAGTTCCGCCCCGACGACCGGCGACGTCGCCGCGGTCGGACGTCCGCTCGGCGTCCCGTTGCCCCCGCCGCACGACCCGGTCGAGGGCGCCGTGCCGAAGCGGGTCGAGATCCCGTCGCTCGGCATCGAGGCGCCCGTGATCGCCCGGGGCCTGGACAAGGACGGCGCGATCGAACCACCGTCGTTCGACACGCCCCAGACCGTCGGCTGGTACGGCGACGGCGCCGAGCCCGGAGCGAAGGGCCCCGCCCTCTTCGTCGGCCACGTCGACACCGAGACCGAGCCGGCCGTCTTCTACGGGCTGAGCGCGGCCCGCCCCGGCGCCAAGGTCGAGGTGACCCGCGCGGACGGCACCGTCGCCGAATTCACCGTCGACGACGTCCAGGTCTTCACCCGGGAACGCTTCAACGCCGACAAGGCCTACGGCCCCCGCAAGCAGGGCCGCGCGGAACTCCGTCTGATCACCTGCGGCGGCGCCTACGACCGGGCATCGCACTCC
Source organism: Streptomyces sp. NPDC047515 (assembly GCF_040643055.1). NCBI lineage: Bacteria > Bacillati > Actinomycetota > Actinomycetes > Kitasatosporales > Streptomycetaceae > Streptomyces > Streptomyces sp. NPDC047515. The sequence continues at coordinate 104,200 of NZ_JBEYTM010000020.1, read as the reverse complement.
TACGACGCGAATGTGGTCGTGTCGGCCTACCTGACCGGCAGGAAATCCGGGGGGAACGGCGGCACCTGAGGCCGTGGGTACCCGATGGTGGCCGGGGCGGTGCTCCTGCTCGCGGTGGGCTCCGCCCCGCCGGGCTCCCCGCCGGGTGCGTGGATCGGGGCGGAGAACGCGGACATCATCCTGTCGGCCGGACCGCCGGACCGCCGGACCGCCGGAACCCTCGGACTCGTGCGGCGGGCGCTGTGCCGCCGGTTCCAGATCCACAGACCGATCTGGAGCGCCGGGGTGTTGTCGTACAGCGTGATCCAGACCGTCGGGTCGATCCGCACGTCCGAGACGCCCATCCCCAAGAACAGCGCACAACTCGGTGCCGCGAGGAGCCAGTTCAGGGCGGACAACGGGTAGAAGGCGATCACCACGGTGTAGTTGAGGAGCTTGTCCGCGGGGGGAGCGAGAAGAAGCTCTTCCCGTAACTGCTTGATGATCGGCGCACGCGGTGGGCGTCGGCCGCGTGGCGGTCGCGCGGTGCTCGTGAGGGCGGCGATGCGGGAGCCGGCTCCGGAAACGAACAAGACCCCCTCACGCATGGTGAGAGGGTCTTGACTCTGCGTGCGCCGCCAGGGACTCGAACCCCGGACCCGCTGATTAAGAGTCAGCTGCTCTAACCAACTGAGCTAGCGGCGCCTGCTGACCCGAAGAACTCTACCCGAGGGTGGGGCGTGCTCCTGACCATTTCCAGCCCTTCACGGCCTGTCGGATGGTCGTTTTTTCTCTTCTGTCCGTCAAAATGCGTTATGTCAGCAGAGTTGAGACACTGACGCCCGTGCACATGCGCCCAAAGATCTTGACGAGTGCGGAGGGGAATCGCATGACTGTGCCGGCTTTCGAGGAGTATGTGCCCGCCATCGACTGTGTCTGTGCGGGGTGCGCCGCGCAACGGCGAACCGCCGCAGGCGCCTTGCCCGTGCGGCACGGAGGTCATCCGGCCGCACATGGCGCGCGCCGTGCGCTGGTGCTGGTCACCGCGGCCGGAGTGGTGCTGAGCACCGGCGCGGCCGAGGCGGTGAGCGGGCCGGGTGGCCGGGCGGCGGAGGCGGCCGGAGCCGCCCGGCAGGACGGGACGACGGCGTCGACGGCTCCGGCGGACCCGGTGGGCCCGGCCGACGAGGGTGATCCGCTCGCCTCGGCCGACGGGGATCCGGACAGCCCGCAGGGCATGCCCGGACCGCTGGAGGGCGCGGGGGCCTCGGGCCCGCCCTCGTCCACGGGTACCGCGCTGCCCAGAACCACCAGGGCCGCGATCATCAACCGCGCGAAGAAGTGGGTGGCCGCGCAGGTTCCGTACAGCATGAACAAGTACTGGTCCGACGGATACCGGCAGGACTGCTCCGGCTATGTGTCGATGGCCTGGAACCTGCCCGGCAACGAGTGGACCGGCAGCCTCGCCAAGTTCGGGCAGCGGATCACGCGGGAGGCGCTGCAGCCGGGCGACATCCTGCTCTTCCACAATCCGGCAGACCCGGGGAAGGGCTCGCACGTCACGATCTTCGGCGGCTGGACCGACTACACGCACACCCACTACACGGCGTACGAGCAGACGAAGCCGCACACCCGCAAGCAGACGACACCCATGGCGTACTGGACCAACTCCGGCAAGTACATCCCCTACCGGTACAAGGGTCTCAGCAGTGCGAGCGGCAGCGGAGGCAGCAGTCCGTCGTCGTCGGCGCAGTTCCCGGGCGCCGGGAAGTTCGGCCCCGGAGCGAGCAACGAGTACGTCACCCGGCTCGGGAAGATGCTCGTGGACCGGGGCGGCAAGCGTTTCTACAAGGTCGGTCCCGGCCCGGCCTGGGGCGACGCCGACCGACTCGCGACCCAGGCCTTCCAGAAGGCCCAGGGCTGGAAGGGCAAGGAGGCAGACGGCATCCCCGGCCCCGACACCTGGCGGCTGCTGGTCGACGGGACCGGTCGCGACGTCCCCGCCGGAAGCGGAAACGGCCAGGGGGGTTCGAGCTCTGATCCGGCGTTCCCCGGGCGGGGCCATTTCCGGCCCGGTCAGTCCAACAGCCATGTCGACAGGCTCGGCAAGCAGTTGGTGAAGAAGGGATACGGCACGTACTACCGGACGGGACCGGGGCCCCGCTGGACCGAGGCGGACCGGCGCAATGTCGAGGCCTTCCAGCGGGCCCAGGGCTGGCGGGGCGGAGCGGCCGACGGCTACCCCGGTCCGGAGACCTGGCGGCGACTCTTCGCGTGACACGACGGCGGACATGACGGAGGCGGGAATGGGATCCACGGTGTCGGAGAGCTCCGGAACCCCGGAGAACGGGAGGGGACTGGACGAGGAGCAGGGGCAGGGGCAGGAGCGGGAACGGGAGCAGGCGCGGGTGCCCGCTCCGGTGCGCGCGCCGCTGCGGGGGCGGGGTCCGGACCGGGCGCCGGCGCGCGACGGGGCGGGTGGCGGGCTGGACGGAGATACGGCTCCGCTTCCGACGGGGGCCGACGGGGGATCCGTGGCGAAGCCGGCCCTCGCTCCTGGGGCCGATGCGCGTTTGGACGGGGAGGCGGCTGCGGTACTGAGAGCCGGTGGGGGCCCGGATACGGCTCCGCATCGAGCGGCCCCCGGCACCGTCTTCGACTCCCTCCCCGTTGCCGGGGGCGACGGGGAGGGGCGGTCCGGCGGCAGTTCGTGGGGCGCCGGGCGGCATCACGCCGTCATCGCCGGCGAACGGACCGCCTCCATCCCCGTGCACCTGCTCTTTCGCGAGGATTCCGCACACACCGACGCCGCCGCGCTCCCCGCCGGTGTGCTGCCGAGGGGAAACGACGGCGGGGGAGCGACGGCGCGGGCGCGTCGACCGCCCGCGCCGAGGGGGCCGCAGGTGCGGGCGTCGACCAGGCCGGCGCCGGTCGGTGACCCCCGGCTGGCCGAGCGGCGGGGGCCCGCACTGCCCGGCTGGGTCGCGCTGCTCGCCGCACTGGCCGGGATCGCCGCCGGGTTCGCCGTCCTGTGGTGGGTCGGCGCGCTGCCCGCCGCCGCGCCGGACCGGCTCGGGATCGGCTCGCGTCCGTACGACGGAATCGGCTTCGGTGCCTGGGCGGCGCTCGCCGCGCTGGTCACGGTGGTGCTCTTCGCGCTCGGCGGTCTGAGCCGCGGACGGGTCGGGTACGCCTGGGTGCTGACGCTCTTCGGCGAGTACCGGGGGAGTGTGCGCCGGACCGGACTGATGTGGATCAGTCCTCTGCTGCTGCGCCGCCGGGTCGACGTACGTCTGCGGCACTGGCGCAGCGAACCGCTCCGCGCGGTGGACGCCAACGGTACGGCGCTGCGCGTCGTCGTCCTCGTCGTGTGGCGGATCAGGGACACCGTACGGGCGACGCTCGGGGTCGCCGACCACGAGGCGTATCTGCGCGAACAGGTCGAGGCGGCGATGGCCCGGGTCCTCTCGCAACTGCCCGCCGACGCGTTCCACGAGGACGCGCACACCCTGCGCAACGCGGAGGCGGTCGGTGACGCGCTGACCGGGATGCTCAAGGCGGACTGCGAACCCGTCGGCATCGAGGTGTACTCGGCGCAGCCGACCGGCATCGAGTACGCGCCCGAGATCGCCGCGGCCATGCAGCGTCGCCGGATCGCCGCCATCGACGCCAAGCACCGCGACAGCGTGCTGACTTCGGTGGTCGACGCGGTGGACGACACGGTCAACCGGCTGACCGCGAGGGGGATCGTGGAGCTGGACGACTACGAACGGAAGTCACTGGTCAAGGACTTGACGGTGGCCTTCTACACCGGACGCAGTGGCGGGGAGGGGGCCTGAGGGCCCCGGAGGCACGCTCCGGCGACGAAGCGGAATCCAACTCCCATTGGTCTGGACATGTTCATACCCCGTCAATAATCTAAGGCTTGGTCTAGACCGCAACGCGCGCGCAGCAGGGCTCATGGAACCTCCCCCACGTTCTTGAGGAGCGACAGCAATGCGTAAAAGGGCAAGCGCGGCCGTAGTCGGCCTGGCGGTTGCGGCCGTCTCGATGTTCGCGACGAGCAGCGCCGGCAGCCACGGCTACACCGACAACCCCATCAGCCGCCAGAAGCTCTGTGCCAACGGCACGGTGACGGGCTGCGGCAACATCCAGTGGGAGCCGCAGAGCGTCGAGGGCCCCAAGGGCTTCCCGGCGGCAGGTCCGGCCGACGGCAAGATCTGCTCCGGCGGTCACTCCGAGTTCGCCCAACTCGACGACCCGCGCGGCGGCAACTGGCCCGCCACCGATGTCACGGCCGGGCAGGGCTTCAGCTTCCGCTGGCAGTTCACCGCACGCCACGCCACGACGGACTTCCGCTACTACATCACCAAGGACGGCTGGGACCCCACCAAGCCGCTCACCAGGGCCGACCTGGAGCCGCAGCCCTTCATGACGGTGCCGTACGGCGGCCAGCAGCCGCCGGCGACCCTGACCCAGCAGGGCACCATCCCCACCCAGAAGACCGGGAAGCACATCATCCTGAGCGTCTGGAACATCGCTGACACGGCCAACGCGTTCTACGCCTGCTCCGATGTGCAGTTCTGACGCCTAGTCACCTGCTGCGCGGGCGCCGTGGGGCGCAGGCGGCGTCGCGGAGTCCGTACAGCGTCCATGGGGCGGCCGGTGGTCCGGACCGGGACGCGAGGACGTCTCCTCCGTCATCACCGGGCCGCCGCCCCCCGGCGCTGCCGTACGGGCCGGCGGCGGCCCCACCCGAGGGGCTGCCGCTGACCGGGGCCGGTGAGGCGCACCGGTTGCCCCGGCGCCACGCCTCTTCGAACGAGAGCCTCTAACGCGTCAGGGCCAGTTCGTCCCGGCTCGCCGGTTCGGTGCGCCGCCGCAGCACCGTCACGCTGAGCACCGCACCCGCCAGCAGCAGCGCGGCCCCCGCCACCGAGGCGTACTGCATGCTGTGCACGAACGCCTCCCGCCCGATGGAGATCAGCGAATCGTCTCCCGTGGCCACCGCACCCGGCAGCGTCTTGCGGGCGACCTCCGGCGCCGAGCCCGGCATGTCCGCGGTGTAGACCGCCGTGGCCACCGCACCCAGCAGGGCCATGCCCATCGCACCGCCGAACTCCTGCCCGGTCTCCAGCAGCGAGGCCGCCGAACTGGCCCTCGCGGGCGGGGCGGTGGACAGCGCCAGGTCCGAGACGAGTGCCATCACGGTGACGATGCCGCAGCTCATCACGGCGCAGCCGCCCAGCAGCAGCCACAGCGAGTCCGTACCGGTCAGGGCGAGGACGGAGAAGCCGGCGGCGGCGATCGCGAAACCGGCGCAGATGACGCGCGCACGGTCGGTCCGCTGGGCGATCGCCGTGGCCGTCGGGGCCGCGGCTCCCACCGCCAGGGACGGGGCCAGGCTCCACAGCGCGGCCTCCATCGTGCCCATGCCGAGCACCGACTGCAGATACTGCGTAGTGAAGAAGGAGGAGCCCATCATGGCGAACGCGGCCAGCGCGTTCAGCCCGATGCCCGCCGCGAAGCCGCGGTCACGGAACAGTTCCCGGCTGATCATCGCGTCGGTACGACTGCGCTGACGGCGGACGAAGAACCACCCGACGAGGAGCCCGGCGGCGATGAGCAGCCCGCGCGGCACGTCGAACCCGTGGGCGGCGCTCTCCTTGACCCCGTAGATGACGGGCAGCACGGCGCCCATCGACAGCGGCACGCTCAGGAAGTCGAACCGGCCGGGGTTCGGGTCCTTGAACTCCGGGACCAGCATCGGCACCAGGACCAGCAGCAGCAGCATCGCCGGCACATTGATCAGAAAGACCGAGCCCCACCAGAAGTGCTCCAGCATGACCCCGCTGAGCACCGAGCCGAGCGCGATCCCGCCGGCCATGGCGCCCGACCAGATGCCGATCGCCCGGCCGCGCTGTCGCTCGTCGCGGAACATGTTCCGCACGAGCCCCATCGTCGACGGCATCAGCGTCGCACCGCCGATCCCGAGCAGGGCGCGGGCCGCGATCAGCATCTCGGGGCTGGTGGAGTACGCGGCGGCGACGGACGCGGCACTGAACGCGAACGCGCCGAGGAGCAGCAGCTTGCGGCGGCCGATCCGGTCGCCGAGCGAGCCCATCGTGATGAGCAGACCGGCCAGGGCGAAGGCGTACACATCGAAGATCCAGAGCTGTTGGGTGGCGCTGGGCGCGAGGTCCCGGTCGATGGACGGGATCGCGAAGAAGAGGACGGAGACGTCCATCGAGACGAGGAGGAGGGGCAGCAGGAGGACCACGAAGGCGGTCCATTCCCGGCGACCGGCGAGGTCGCCGCGCGCGGCGGTGGTGCTCGTAGCGTTCGTCATGCCTGGAAATATACGAGCGTGTAATACGGTTGTCTAGTACGTCTGTGTAAGACGTTCGTTCATCTCCTTGGGCAGCAAAAAACGCACTGGGCGGTTCACCTGTGTACGTGAACCGCCCAGTGCGTTGTCTGTGCGCCGCCAGGGACTCGAACCCCGGACCCGCTGATTAAGAGTCAGCTGCTCTAACCAACTGAGCTAGCGGCGCCTGCTGACTCGAAAATAATACCTGCTCCCGAGGGGCGCTGATGACACCGGGAACGAAACGGGGCAGGGGTGAACGAATCGGGTCGAGATCGGCCGGAACGGATCGAGTCCCGGGCAGCCCTCAGAGCGCCAGCGACAGGAGCACGGGCGCCGCCCGGCGGTTGAGCGTGTCCGCCGCCGCGCGCAGGCGATGCGCGTCCTCGATCGGCAGCGACAGCGCCAGGCACCCCGCCGACGAACCGGCCGTGAGCGGCACCGCCGCGCACACCGTGCCGACCGCGTACTCCTGGAGGTCGAGCACCGGGACCGTGGCCGGCTGACTGTCCAGCTTGGAGAAGAGCACCTTCTCGTTGGTGATCGTCCGCGAGGTGAGCCGGGCCGTCTTGTGGCGCGAGAGGTGGTCGCGACGGCCGTTCCGGTCGAGCTGGGCCAGCAGGCACTTGCCGACCGCCGAGGCGTGCGCGGAGGAACGGAAGTCCACCCACTCGTTCACCGCGGGGGTTCGGGGGCCGTCGGCGTACTGCGTGACGCGGATCTCGCCGTCGACGTACCGGCTGATGTAGACCGCCGCGCCGACCGAATCACGCAGCTGTGCCAGCATCTGCTGGAGCTTGGTCTCCAGCGCCTGTCTGCGGGCCGCGCCGGAACCCAGGAGCAGCAGTGAGGAGCCGATGACATAGGTGCCGTCGGTGATCTGCTCGACGTACCCCTCGCGGCGCAGCGTCAGCAGCAGGGAGGTGAGATGCCCGAGGGGCAGCCCCGTCTCCCGGGAGATCTGGGTGTCCGTCACGCCGTTGCCGTGCTTGGAGACCGTTTCGAGAACACGAAGGGCGTACTGCACCGAGTGGAACGGTGCGGTCGGTTCGGGCTTCAGTGCCACGGTTTCCCCCACCAGGTTGTGACCGCAAGGCGTGCGACCACGATAGCCGCCAAGAGCCCCTCGCGGGGTGGCTGTTGGTGACTTGATGGGGCGCCCCGGCTCCGTATGCTGGGGCGCACCCGTTTGGCATATGCCAGTGTCATTGGCGTGCGACAAATTGCGAGGTCACAGCACCGCGGTGAGGAACTCGCGCGTACGTTCATGTGCGGGATCCGTGAAGATTTTTTCCGGCGGACCCGACTCGACCACGCGTCCGGCATCGAACATCAGTACCGTCTCCGAGACGTCCCGGGCGAAGTTCATCTCGTGGGTCACACAGAGCATGGTGATGTCGGTGTTCCTGGCGATGTCGCTCAGCAGCTCCAGTACGCCGGCCACCAGCTCCGGGTCGAGCGCGGACGTCACCTCGTCCAGCAGCAGGATCTCCGGCCGCATCGCCAGCGCGCGGGCGATCGCCACCCGCTGCTGCTGTCCGCCCGAGAGCTGGGAGGGGTGCGCGTCGATCTTTCCCGAGAGCCCCACCAGATCGAGCAGCTCGCGGGCGCGGGCTTCCGCCTCGTCGCGGTCCATGCCCAGCACGCTGACCGGGGCCTCGGTGATGTTCTGCAGCACCTTCATGTTGGGGAAGAGATTGAACTGCTGGAAGACCATGCCGATCTTCTTCCGGGCCTCGCGCAGATGCTTCTCGGTCGCCGGCCGCAGCGAACCGTCGGGCGCCTCGACGTGGGACAGCGGGGTGCCGTCCACCCAGATGACCCCGTCGCTGGCCTTCTCCAGCGTCATCAGCAGCCGCAGGATGGTGGTCTTGCCCGAGCCGCTGGGCCCGATCAGGGTGACGTGCTCGCCGCGCCGTACCGAGAAGTCCAGGCCGTCGAGGACGACATGGTCCCCGTACCGCTTCACGACGTGGTCGAAGCGGACGAGCGGATGGCCGGTCCCCGGCACGGCGGAGACCGGTGCGACGTCCTTCGGGGCCCGGACCGCCGTCTTCTGCAGGGGGAGGGGTTCAGTGGCCAAGGCGCTTCTCCAGCTTTCTCATCAGCAGCGAGGTGGGGTAGCTCGCGAGCAGGAAGATCAGGGCCGCGAGCGTGAATGCCTCTGTGTAGTACCCGAAGTGCTCGGCCCCGTACTGCCGGGCCTCGAAGACCATTTCCTGCACCGTGATCACGGCGAGGAACGGGGTCTCCTTGAACATCGCGATCGCGTAGTTGCCGAGGGCGGGCAGCACATTGCGCACCGCCTGCGGCAGGATCACGGCCTGCCAGGTCCGCCGGGGGCTGAGCGAGAGCGCCCGGCAGGCCTCCCACTGGCCCTTCGGCACGCTGTCGATCCCGGCGCGGTACACCTCGGAGGTGTACGTGGCGTAGTGGACGCCCAGCACCACGATGCCGGTCACCAGCGGCTCCACCGAGGAGAACAGAGCGGCGGCGCCGACGAGTTGGACGAGCAGCGGGGTGGACCGGATGAACTCCATCACGACCCGCACCGGTACCGTCACGAACCGGCTCGGGGCCCGTCCGGCGACCGCGATGGCGAGCCCGAGGACCGCGGCGACGAGCGTGCCGAGCACGGTCGCGAGCAGGGTGACCTCGAAACCGTGCAGGAGCAGGGGCAGGACGTCCCAGGCAGCGTTCCAGTCGAAGCCGTTCACCGGGCACCTCCGGTCGCCGACGCGACGGCTTCCGTGGCGCTGCGGCTGCGCAGCAGCGAGCCCGCGCCGGTCGCCAGGCCGAGCCGCCGCTTGGCGCCGCGCTCCAGCAGGTTCATGAGCAGGGTCAGCGCGTAGGCCAGGACGAAGTAGACGACCAGCAGGGTCAGGTACGCGGTGAGCGTCTCACCGGTGCGGTCGCGCAGCTGCTGGATCACGGTCATCAGGTCTGCCGCGGAGATCAGCCACAGCAGCGGAGTGCACTTGAGCAGCTGGATCAGCAGATTGGTGAAGGACGGGATCATCTGCACCCAGGCCTGCGGAAGGATCACCTTCCGCATCCGGTCCAACGGCGTCATGTTCAGCGCGACGGCCGCCTCGTACTGGGCGCGCGGCACGGAGTTGATCACGCCGCGCACCACCTCGGCGCCGTACGCGCCGTAGTTGAGACCGAAGGCGACGACGCCGCAGAGCAGCGGCGTCAGTTCGTACCCCGTCAGTGTCGGCATCGCGTAGTAGAGCCAGAACAGCTGGACGTAGAGCGAGGTGCCGCGGAAGAACTCCACGACCACGCGGGACACACCGCGCGCCACCAGCAGCCGGCTGACCGACATCAGACCGAGGACGAACGACAGGAGCAGGGCGGCCAGCGCGCCCAGGACGGTGGCTTCGAGGGTCACCCACAACCCCGAGCGCAACTGCGGCAGATCGTCGAAGAAGGCGGAGAAGAAATCACTCATGCGGTGCGTTCCGTCCCCGTCAGCCCTTGCACAGATCGGCCGTCTTCAACGTGGCCGGCGGGAGCTCGGTGGTCCCGAAGCCGTAGTCCCGGAGCAGGCCCACATAGCGCGAACTGTCCGAGACGATCTTCTTCAGCTCGCGATTGAAGGCGTCCCGCAGGTCCTCGTTGCCCTTGCGGAAGACGGCGCCGCCGGGGCTGTACTGCTTCGTGCCGTCGAGCTCGGGCAGGAAGGGCTCGGCGACCTCGGTGTCGGGATTGGTCTTCGCCAGCCAGCGCAGCGAGATGCCGGTGAGCAGGAAGGCGTCGATCCGGCCGCCCTTGACCGCGTCCGCGCCGTCCTGCGGCTTCTGCAGTGTCTTGATCCTGTCCTTGGCGATGCCCGCGCCCTCGACGTACTTGCCCTCGACGGCGCCCGACATCACGCCGACGGTGATCCCGGCGGCCTTCGCCGACGCCAGGTCGGTGACCTTCTTCGGATTGCCCTTCTTCACCATCAGCGCGGTGGGCGAGATGAACTCGGGCTCGGAGAAGAGGGCGTTGGCGCAGCGCTCCGGCGTGATCGCCATGCCGGCGCTGACCACGTCGTACTTGCCCGCCTGAAGCCCCGGGATCAGGCCGTCCCACTCGGAGAGGGTGGGCTTCAGCTCGTCGACGCCGAGCGCCTTGAAGATCTCCCGGTGCAGGGTGGGCGCCTCGCCCTTGAGCTGCTTGCCCTCCAGATAGCCGTACGGGGCCTCATTGGCGTACGCGACCCGGACGAAGCCCTGCTTGCGGAGTTTGTCGAGCGCCCCCGCACCGTCCGCGGAACCGGCGTCCGACTTGCTGCACGCGGAGAGCAGACCGGGGACGACGAGCAGGCCACCCACGGCTGCCGATCGGTTGAGGAAGCCCCGGCGGGACAGGTTGGGGAAGTCAGCCATGGTTCGTGATCTCCTGGAGCGGGCGAACGGTCCGGACAGAGGGAGCGCCTGCCCGATCCCGTGCGTCTATGCAGGAAGACGACGGCTGTGATCGAACGGTGGCCGGAAGGTGACCTTCCCGTGTCTGTTCAGGGGTGGAGTGCGACGGCCGGTGCGCGGTGCGTGCATCCCTGCCGGGAACCGCTCATGATCACCCGTCATGGGTGGATGTCCGTCATGGAGGGGTGAAACGGGCGGCGGGCCGGGCCGGTTGAGCTCACTCGTTCCGGTCCCGCACGGGGACGTACCCACGCCGCTTGTCCACCACGTTCGGCAACGGCCCGCCGGCCGCCCAGAGTTCGTACATCTCCACGAACTGCTCGCCCAGCCGGTCCCGCCAGCCCGCAGTGTCGCCGCTCATGTGCGGCGACACGATCAGATCCGGTACGTCCCAGAGCGGGCTGTGCGGCTCCAGCGGCTCCCGCTCGAACACATCCAGCGCCGCGCCCGCGATCCAGCGCTTGCGCAGCGCGGCGGCCAGATCGTCCTCCACGACCAACGGTCCGCGCCCCACGTTGATGAAGCGGGCCGAGGGCTGCATCAGCCCGAAGAACCGCGCGTCGAACATGGAACGGGTCGACTCCGTCAGCGGCGCCGCGCAGATCACCCAGTCGGCCATGGAGGCCAGCCGGTCCAGCTCCGCCACCCCGTGGATGGTGCGCCGCGCCCTGCGTCCCACGAGCGCCACCTGGACCCCGAGGGCGATCAGCGTCCTGGTGATCTCCCGTCCGATCGGGCCCGCTCCGACGACCACCGCACGGCTGCCCGCGACCTGGACGCTCTCCCTGTGGCGCCACAGCCGCCGCTGCTGGAACTCCAGCGTGCGGGGGAAGTCCTTGGCGAACGCCAGCACCAGCCCCGTCACGTACTCGGCGATCGGCCGCTCGAAGATGCCCCGCGCGTTGGTCACCACCGTGTCGGACGCGGTCAGCTCCGGGCAGAGCAGCCGGTCCACGCCCACGCTCGCCGTATGCACCCACGCCGGGCGCCGCCCGTCGCCGGGCCAGGCGGCCCGTACCGCGTCGGAGGTGAAGTCCCACACCAGCAGGACGTCGGCTGTCGGAAGGTGCGCGGCGAGTCCGGCCTCGTCCGTGTACCGGATGTCGGCCCTGCCGGTCAGCCGGCCGAGACGCGGCGACGGGTCGGTGTCCAGAACGAGCAGGGTGGGCTCTGACATGAGGGACGGTCGCTCCGCTGCCTCTGGGATGTGCGGATTGACCACGCTCGCAGCCGCGCCCCTCTTCGTCAACAGCTCACAGGGGAAGCGGCGACGGATGGGGGAATACTGGGAGAGACGGGCGAAAACGGTCATGGGTGTGTGCCCTGTCCCCGCCCCCCGTCCAGGCACCCGCAGGAACAGAAGGGGTGGACATGACGACCCTCGGCTTTCTCTACCCGGGCCACTTCGCGGAGGACGACTTCCCGCGGATGGAGATCCTGCTCGACGCCGTCAGACTGGTCGTGAACCACACCGACGTCGACGAGGACGACTACGGGACCGACGCGCTGACGCGGACCGGTACACCCGAACGGCTGGCCGCCGGGGTGACGGAGCTGCAGCGCGCCGGCGTCGAGTCCGTCGTCTGGGTGAGCAGCGGCGGCAGCTTCCTGTACGGCTGGGAGGGCGCCCATGAACAGACCGCCGCCCTGGCCAGGGTGGCCGGGGTGCCCGCATCCAGCACTTCCTTCGCCTTCGTCCACGCGGTACGGGAACTGGACGCCGCCCGGGTGGCAGTCGCCGCGACCTACCCCGAGCCCGTCGCCGAGCTGTTCACCGCCTTCCTGCACTCCGCGGGCATCGAGGTGGCCGCCACCCGTGCCGCGGGTCTCGCCTCCGCCGCCGAGGCCGCGGCCTGGGGCCTGGACGAGGTGAAGGACCTCGTCACGGCCGCGGACCGGCCGGAGGCGGACGTGATGCTGCTGCCCGACACCGCCCTGCACACCGTCGCGCACGTGGCGGAGCTGGAGCGGCTGCTCGGCAAACCGGTCCTCACCGGGAACCAGGTGTCGGTGCGGGAGGGGCTGCGGCTGGCGGACCGCCGGTCCTGGTCCCCGAGGCTCGGCAGGATCTTCGCCGAGCGCGAGGCACCCCCGGCCCCGGTGGCCACCTGGGGCGCCGGCCGGGCGCGTGCACACGGCGGAAGGAAGGGGTGGTCCGGGAGGCAGACCCACTCCGGCTGGTGAGCCGGGGCGGTCGGCGGCCCGGGGAGGGGAGAACGGGGAATAAACGGAGACCACCTCCTGTTGTGCTCTTCCGGACCTACGAGCCGGACGTAGGCGCATCACCGGAGAGGCCAGGACGTGGACGAGATTCGAGGCGACGAGATCCGTGGCAAGACGGAGGGAACGGCCACCGTTCCGCTCTCCGTGCTGGACCTGGTGACCGTGGGGCAGGGCCGCACCGCCACCCAGGCGCTGCGCACCAGCGTGGACATCGCGCAGCTCGCCGAGCGCCGGGGATTCCACCGCTACTGGGTCGCCGAACACCACTCCATGCCCGGCGTCGCCTCCTCCTCACCGGCCGTGATCCTGGCCCACCTCGCCGCCCGCACCGAGCGCATCAGGCTCGGCTCGGGCGGCGTGATGCTGCCGAACCACGCACCGCTCGTCATCGCCGAACAGTTCGGCACTCTTGAGGCCATGGCGCCGGGCCGCGTCGATCTCGGCCTCGGCCGCGCCCCCGGCACCGACGGCGCCACGGCGGCCGCCCTGCGCCGGTCGGACCGGCTCAACGAAGGGGCCGACGACTTCCCGCAGCAGCTCGCCGAGCTGACCCGGTTCCTGGACGACGACTTCCCCGACGGCCACCCCTACGCCCGTATCCACGCCGTCCCCGGCCCGGTCCAGGCCACGGCCGAGGGCGGCGTCCAGTCCGCGGCCCGTCCGCCGATCTGGCTGCTCGGCTCCTCCGGTTTCAGCGCCCGGCTGGCCGGTGTGCTCGGGCTGCCGTTCGCCTTCGCCCACCACTTCTCGGCGCAGAACACGGTGCCGGCCCTCGATCTGTACCGGGAGTCGTTCCGGCCGTCCGCGGTGCTCGACGCCCCGTACGCCCTGATCGGGGTATCGGCGCTGGCCGCCGACGACGCACGCGAGGCCCGCCGCCAGGTGCTCTCGGGTGCGCTGTCCATGGTCCGCCTGCGCACCGGCCGCCCCGGCCTGGTCCCGACGCCCGAGGAGGCGGAGGCGTACGCCTTCAGCCCCATGGAGCAGGAGTTCGTCGACAGCTGGCTGGTCAACATCGTCCACGGCACGGCGGACGAGGTCCGCACCGGCCTCGACGACCTGGCCAAGCGCACTGGCGCCGACGAACTGATGATCACCGCCAACGCCCACGGCGGCGAGGCCCGGCTGCGCAGCTACGAGCTGATCGCGGACGCGTACGGACTGCCGACGGCCTGACCCGGGCAACCGGTGTTCCGGCCCCCGGGGAGGGCCGGAACACCGGGGTTCAGACCTTCAGCCCGCCGCTGCCGATCAGCTCGGCGATCCGCTCCGGGGCCACCGCCCGTGAGTACAGCCAGCCCTGCCCGGTGTCGCAGCCGATCCGGCGCAGCCGTTCGGCCTGGCCCGCCGTCTCCACGCACTCCGCGGTGACGGTCAGGCCGAGGCGGTGCGCCAGGTGCACCATCGCCTCGACGATCGTCTCGTCGGCCGGGCTCGGGTGGGCGCCGTCCTCGTAGCGGAAGCCGCGCACGAACGAACCGTCGAGCTTCAGCACGGAGACCGGCAGCCGGCTCAGATAGGCGAGGTTCGAGTAGCCGGTCCCGAAGTCGTCGATGGCGATGCGGACGCCCATGTCGCTGAGCGACTGGAGGGCCTGGAGCGGGCGGCCCGTCGAGCCCATCACCGCCGACTCGGTCAGCTCCAGCTGGAGCAGCGCGGGATCGAGGCCGGTCTCGGCGAGGATCTCTGCGACATCGGTGACCAGGTCGGAGTCCCAGACCTGCCGCACGGCGACATTGACGCTGATGAACAGCGGTGGCTCGGTGGGGTGATCGAGCTGCCAGCGCCGGGCCTGGCGGCAGGCGGACCGCAGCACCCACCGGCCGAGCTGGACGATCGAGCCGTCCTCCTCGGCGATGGCGACGAACCGATTCGGCGAGAGCATGCCGAACTGCGGGTGGTTCCAGCGGACCAGGGCCTCCACACCGCGTACGACTCCGTCGGCCATCCCGACCAGCGGCTGGTACTCGATGGTGAACTCGCCGCGCTCGACGGCGGGCCGCAGATTGGAGGAGAGCGTCTGCCGGGTCATCCGGTGGGCGTTGCGCTCCGGGTCGAAGACCGTCCAGCGGGACTTGCCGTCCGCCTTCGCCCAGTACAGCGTGGTGTCGGCGGCCTGCATCAGGCCGGTCGCCGAGGTGCCGGCCACGGCGCGTTCCACCACCCCGATCGAGGCGGAGACGGAGAGCCGCTGCCCGGCCAGGTCGAAGGGTTTCTCCAGCGCGGCCAGGACCGTGCGGGCCAGGTCGGTGAGCTGCTGCGTACCGGCGGAGTCCTCGACCAGGATGGCGAACTCGTCGCCGCCCAGGCGCGCCACGAGATGGGCACCGGGGCGGTGCGGACCGTCCTGGGTCGCGCAGTCGGTGAGCCGGGCGGCGACGGCCGCGAGCAGCCGGTCGCCGATCCGGTGGCCCATCGTGTCGTTGACGGCCTTGAATCCGTCCAGATCGAGGTAGCAGAGCCCGATCCGGCCGTGCCCGGTGACACCGTCGTCCCGGCCGTCGTGGTGCCGGGGCGTCTCCAGGACGGCCGAGAGCCGCTCGAAGAACAGCGTCCGGTTGGGCAGCCGGGTCACCGGGTCGTGCATCTGGAGGTGACGCAGCCGCTTCTGCAGCTCACGCCGGTCGCTGACGTCCGCGACGGAGAGGAGCACCCGACCGGGTCCGGAGCCACCGGCCCGGCCGGCCTCCGGTTCGGGCATCGGTACGACGGTGATCTCGGCCCACAACGAGCGCCCGTCGGGGTGCTTGAGCCTGCGGGTGCAGCGGAACCGTGAGCGCCGCCCGTGCAGTACCTCGCGGTACGCGTGCCAGGTGCGGCCGTCCGCGACGAGGTCGAGCAGATCGGCCGCCGACTGCGCGGTCAGTGCCGCGGGGGAGTTGCCGAGGAGGCCGCCGAGAGCGTCATTGGCGGCGACGACCAGGCCCTCGTGGTTGACGACGGCCATCGGGAGCGTGGCGGCCCGGAAGGCCGCCCGGTAGCCGTGCGGCTCGGATCGCTGGGCCCCGGCAGGGGGCCACAAAGTGTGACACTCCGTGACCGACGGTCCTGTGGAGTGGGGGTGTGTGCCCGCCGCGGGCCTCGGCCCTTCGGGGGTTCCGCTCACCGTTCGCTCCCGCCGTGCAGTTCTGTATTGAACAGGTGTGGCCGGACTGGCCCACCGCGCGGAGCGCCGCTGTCGGAGGCGGAATCCACGCGGGAAAGCCTGGTGAAGCATAGAGGCTGGTACGTCGGCCGTTCCAGCGCCCGCCCCTTCCGCGCCCCACGTTCGCCCCGCATGGGCCAAGCCCACACCGATCTGGTTTGCCCATGACTGGTCGTTCCTGAGTGGTTCCGTTCTTTCACGATCCTCCAGTGATTGATTGTGACTGTCCGTGAGGGTGAACGTCGTGGCCGGCCGCTGACTCGACTGGGGCAGCTCAACAGGACGAAAGCCTCGAACCATCACAGGGTGGGTGCGTGACCGCAGCCCGCACCCGGAGGTAGATGTGCCGCGTCAGCACAGGACCGGGGGAGTGGAGAGACCGAGCCTGCGTGGCGTGGCCGCGGCCGTGACCTCTCTCCTGGCCCTCGCGGCCACCTCCCTCGTCGCCGGGCCGGCCGTGGCCGCCACCGGCGATGCGGGTCCGTGCGCGCTGCCCCGCACCGAGGTGCACCATTCACTCGGTCTGGGGGACTGGAACGACGCCTACCCCCGCCCCGTCCGCTCCCTCGACGCGGTCATGGTCTTCCTGTCCTTTCCCGACCACCGCCCCACCGTCACCCCGAAGGAACTCACCGCGGACTACTTCCCCGCCACCACCCAGTTCTTCCAGCGCGCCTCGTACGGGAAGTTCACCCTGCGCCCACACCCGCTGAAGCAGTGGATCCAGATGCCCGAGGCCTCCGACTGGTACGGCATACAGCGCGACTGGAACAACGAGAGGCGCAGCGCCTATCTGCGCGATGCCATCGCGACCGCCGACCCGAAGGTCGATTTCTCCCGGTACGACATCGTCTACCTGGTCGCCGACCCGGACGCCCCGGGGGTCGACTCCGACGCCACCAAGGTCGTCAACTTCGAGCAGCCGCTGCACGCGGACGGTACGGAGATCCGGCGCCTCGTCACCGTCTTCGAGCAGCACCCGCCGGACCACAACGTGCTGGCCCACGAGACCGGCCACGTCTTCGACCTGCCGGACCTCTACCACCGGCCGTCCGACGGCAGGGGCGACTGGGACACCTATGTCGGTGACTGGGACGTGATGGGCAGCCAGTTCGGTCTCGCACCGGACTTCTTCGGCTGGCACAAGTGGAAGCTGGGCTGGCTGGACCGCAGACAGGTGGTCTGCGTCCAGCGCAGCCGGGACATCACCCTGGAGCCGATCGCCGCCGCGCCCGCACCCGGCGGCTCGCTCGGCACCCGGCTCGCGGTGATCAGGACCGGTGAGGGCAGCGCCGTGGCCATCGAGGCGCGCGGCGCCACGGGCAACGACCGGACGACCTGTACCGAAGGTGTCCTGCTCTACCGGGTGCGGAACGGAACCCCGTCCGGCGGCGGCCCGGTCGAGGTCCTCGACACCCACCCCACCACCGACGCCTGCTGGGAGCGGTCCGTCTACGCCCCGCTCGCCGACGCCCCGCTGCGGGTCGGTGAGACGTACAGCATCCCCGGCGCGCACGCCAGGATCGAAGTCGCCGACCGGACGCCGTCGGGCGCCTGGACGGTCCGGATCACCACGGGAACCTGATCACCACGGGAACACAGGTGTCCGCGATCACGAAGAAGCCCCCTCGCTTCCGCGAGGGGGCTTCTTCCGTCTGTGCGCCGCCAGGGACTCGAACCCCGGACCCGCTGATTAAGAGTCAGCTGCTCTAACCAACTGAGCTAGCGGCGCCTGCTGACGTCGTAGACATTAGCATCCTGATCGGCGTGAGGAAAAATCGGATGACGGTCCGCCGACGGGTGCGTCGCCCGGGTCACCCGGACACAGGCCCAGAGCAGTACGTCCGGGCCCGGCAACCAGGGGCCGCGGGTGTCGGGCGCGACCACCCAGCGGGGCCCGGGAGTGGTCGACGTGCAGGTCAGGGGCGGAACGGTCACCGCGTCCCCGGTGCCGTGGCAGAGCAGCGGCGGGACCTTGGCCTCGCCGCCGTCCCGCTCCCGCGGGTCCGCGGCGGCGCGCGGTTCGAGGCCGCCGCCCCACTCCTCCCAGTCGAGCAGCGACGGCAGCCGCTGGGCGGTGCCGGGGGAGGCGAAGAGCAGCATCCGTCCGCGATGCGTGGCGACGGGTCCGGAGCCGGGCCCGTCGGCCCACAGGTGTTCCAGCATCCGGCGGCCGAAGAGGGTGGGCACGTTCACCACGTCGAAGGCCGATCCGCATGGCAGCACTGCCGGAGAGGTGGGGTGGGCTTCCCACTGGGCCAGCGTGCTGCGCGGATAGGCCGTGGCGCCGGCGAGCCAGGCGGCGCCGGCCGCCGTGACCTGGGCCGTCTGGTTCGCGGTCCGGTCCCGGAGGAGGGCGAAGACGTCAGGGCCGTGCTGGGAGGCGTCGCCGATGTGCAGGGTCGTTTCGTCTGGCAGCCAAGCGCTCATGCAGGCATGTCTACCGGGAGTGATCAAGTGGATTCCGAGAGTTGTCGGAAATCGGGACAGGTGAGGGTGCAAAGGAGTATCTTGCGCGCGGGCATATGCCAGTGGTGGTACCCGAAGTCAGAGCCGGTGCGGCCCAGGGGCGGAGGTCAGGGCGCGGAGCCGCCCAGCAGGCTCCGGCCGAACTCCACCATCTTCAGGGCATAGTCCTCGGTCCACTCCGCGCGCTGCGCGATGTCCGCGGTCGTCAGCCGGTCGAACCGGCGCGGATCGGCGAGCTGGGCAGCCGCGAGCGCCTGGAACTCGACCGCCCGGTCGGTCGCGGCGCGGAACGCCAGGGTCAGCTCGGTGGCGCGGGCCAGCAGCTCCTGCGGATCGTCCATCGACTCCAGGTCGAAGAAGTGCTCGGGATCGGCGACCGCCGCCGACGGCTCGAAGAGCAGGGGCGCGGGTCGCAGCCGCTGCTGCTCGTTCCGCTCGGGTTGTGCCATGTGGTGTTTCCTCCTTCGGTGGGCCCGACGGCCACCCTCCATTGTCCAACGTCCCGCACGTGGCCGTCCGGCATACCGTGAACGGCCTCCCTCACGCCTGCCAACGCACCCGGTGTTCCGCCAGATGCGCCAGTACCGCGTGGTTCGCCTCCCAGCCGTCCGGGAACTTCACCGTGACCCCCAGCTGCACGGGCTCCGTCGAGGGGTGCTCGTCCAGGAGCTCCGCGACGCCCGCCCGGCACACCACGACGCAGGCGTGCCGGTGGCGCGAGGCCAGTACGCACAGCCGGCCCGTCTCCAGATGGAACGCCGTGGCGTCCGGGCGGCCGGAGAGCGGGTGCAGGACCACCGTCACATCGAACTCGCGGCCCTGGAGCCGGTTCGCCGTGTCCACCGCCACGCCCGTCACCCCCAGCTCCGCGAGCGCCGCCCGTACCGCCGCCGCCTGGTCACGGTGGGCGGTGCCGACCGCGACCCGGTCCGCTGTCACCGGGACCGGCTCGGAGGAACGCTCGCTCGTCGCCGCGCCGCCCCGGTCCAGCAGCCGGCGGACGACCAGGGCCACCGCCCGTACCGCCTCCGGGTCGGTGCGCGGGGTGTGCCGGGCCGGGAGCTCCAGCAGGCCCCAGCCGGACTCCGCGGCCTCGTCCAGCACCCGGTCCGGTGCCGAGCCGTCGGACGCGACGCCGAACGACAGCCGCCGGTCCCCGTGATCCGTACCGCTGCGGAACGGGGTGTACGGGTAGAACGCGTTCGAGACCAGCGGCGCGGCGGAGGCGGGCAGCCGCCACGAGACCGGCAGCCGGTGCTGCGGCAGCCGGGGATTGTGCGCGAGCAGCGTGGAGACCGCGCTCGCGGACGGGTCGTACGACAGCCCCGCCCACTGGTCCGCGCCCACGATCGAGAACGGGTCCAACTGGCCGGGGTCGCCGACGAACAGCGCCCTTTCGAAGAGCCCCGCGACGGCCAGGAGAGCGTCCGAACGCATCTGGTACGCCTCGTCGACGATCGCGTGCCCCCACGGCTCGACGTTCTTCACGTGCGCCCACTTGGCGGCCGTCGAGATGACGACGTCGAGTCCGGCGAGGTCCGACGCCCTGGCCGACTTCCGTACGTTGGCCAGGCCGTCCAGCACCTTGTCGTAGGGGTCGGTGTCATTGCTGTGCAGCCGGCCGACCGGCAGTCCCGGGTCCTTCTCGGCCAGCCGCACCACCAGGTCGTCGACCTGGGCGTTGGTCTGCGCCACCACCATCAACGGGTGCCCGGCCGAAGCGAGTTCGAGCGCGGCACGCACCACGAGCGTCGACTTGCCCGCGCCCGGCGGGGAGTCCACCACGATGCCGCGCGACGTACCGCTCAGGGTGTCGGCGAGGATCGCGTCGGTCGCCCGCGCGGCCTGCGCGCCCGGGTCGAATACGGCCGTCACAGAAGGTCCTCCGCGGTCACGGGATCGGGATGCTCGGCGCGCTCGGCGCCCGGCGGTCCGCCGTGCGTCCACGGCGTCTGCTCCGGGTCCGGCAGCTTCGGGCCGCCGCGCTGATCGTGCTCGAACAGCGTCCAGGAGATCCGGTCGCCCGGCTCGGGCACCGAACCGGGGGCCGGTTCCTTGCTCCTGCCCATCCGGTCGGTGATGCGCAGCACCAGCGGCGGCGGGCCGCCGTCCTCCGGTTCCGCGGCGAATCCCACGAACTCGGCGGTCTGCGGCCTGCCTTCGAGCGAGCGGTACACCTTGGTGCGCTCGCCGAGATGCGGGCGCTCGTCCGTGCGGACCGTGACCAGCGGACGCGGGGACGGGCGCTTCGACTCGCTGTACGCCATCACCACCTCCGTCACCTCGCCGACGAACGCCTCACCGGCCAGCCGCCGTCCGGCCAGCACCAGCGGATCGTCCAAGGCCTCCTGCGCCTCCAGCTGGGCCTGCGCCGTCTCGCGCGAGGCCAGCTTCTGCGCCGCCGTCACCGCGTCGTCCCGGCGCGGCTGCGGCGGCTCACCGGAACGCACCCGGTCACGGTGCCCGGTGAACGACCAGCGGTCCCTCGTCCAGCGGTCCTCGGCCCTGGCCCCCTCGGGCAGTTCCCTCAGCAGATCCAGCCCCCGCCACACCGCATCCCACGTCGGCCGCATCACCCCGGCCAGCAGTGCCCTGATCTCCCGCTCGGCGGCGGTCAGTTCGCCGAGCCGGGCATCGGCGGCGAGGCCGTCCTCGGCCGCCGCGAGCGAGGTGCGCGCCCGGTCGTACTTCTCGATGGCGGGCCCCAGCAGCCGGTTGTCGAACGCCGGGTCCGTGGCCGGGCCGGCCGGGGGGCACAGCAGCTGTCCTCCGCCGTCCCGGTCCAGCTCCGCACGGAGCGCCGCCCGCGCCCCGGACTCGCCCGCCGGGGTATCGATCCAGGCCAGCAGCGCGCCCAGATGCTGATCCTCCAGGCTGCTCTGCCCGGTCGCCCAGTGCCGGTTCAGCAGATCCGTCGCGGCGAGCAGCAGTGAGGAGCCCGGCACCCTGGCCCGCTCCCCGTAATGCGTCAGCCAGCGGCCCAGCAGCGGGACGCGGGCGGGCGCGGGGTAAGGGGTTTCGGGATCGTCCTCCGCCGTGCGCCGGAACCGCATCGAGCGGCCGAGCAGTCGTACGAAGTCGATGCCCGCCCGGCTCGGCACGATCAACTGCGGTGCGTCCGCGCACAGCTCGACCTCGACCTTGACCTTCTTGCCGGTCTCCGGATCGGTCTCATTGCGCTCGGCGGGCTCGACGACGTCCTCGTACGCCTCGATGTGCGGCAGCACCGCCTCGGCCAGCTCGGCGAGGAACGCGAACCGCAGATCCCGGTCGCGCGGCTGCGAAACCGCCAGCAGCCGGGGCGCCTCCCGGTCGGTCCCGACGAGCGCGCCCAGCGGGGCGCCCGCCTCACCGGCGGTGGTCAGTGGCACCAGGACGAGCGGCCGGTCGGTGAGATGGCGGTGCAGGACCGTCGTCATCGGCTGTGCCCGGCCGCTCTCCACGGCCTCCAGCCGGGCCAGGGTGCTGATCAGCGACATGCCGGACCGCCCTCCAGGGCCTCGGCACGCAGCGCCGCCGCCCGCCGCAGGGCCGCGACCGCGGGATCGGCCGGGTCGCCCTCCTTGCCCGCGGCGGCGGCCAGCACCGCGCCCACCGTGGTCAGCCCGCCGAGCTCGCCCCGCACACTCCTTCCCAGTGTCTCCACCGCACCGGCCGCGCGGGACTTCGCCCGGCAGTGGAAGGCCAGTTCACAGGCGGACAGGCACTCCGGGGCGTAGGCCGCGCCGACCGACTCGACCGCCGCGTCCAGCTGCTGCCGGGGGCACTCCGGGTCGAAGGTGGTGCCCTCGGGCAGGGCCGCCGCGATGTCCTCGATCCGGGTCAGCCTGGTCAGCTGGCGCCGGGTGACCGCACGCTGCTTGCGTACGTCGACGACCGAAGCGGTGGGTAGATTGGAGAAGTCCTTCGGGCAGACCAGCAGGACCCGGTGCCCGACCTCGGCCCCCTCGGTCAGCTCCGCGATCCGCTCCAGAGCCAGTACGTAGACGGCGGACTGCCGGGCTGCCGCGCCGACCTTCGCGGCGTCGGCGGAACCGTCGATCATGGGGAAGGACTTGATCTCGATGGCCGTCCAGGTGCCGTCGGGGTGCACCGCCACCGCGTCCGGCTCCAGGTAGGCCGGGGAGCCGGCCACCTCCAGGGCCAGCATCGGGTGGTCCAGCAGTGCCCAGCCGCCCGATTCGGTCGCCTCCCGCAGCGCGAGGGCCGTACGCGCCGCGCGGCCCTCGGGACCGGCCGCGCTCAGGTCGGGGACCACCACCTCGCGCGGGGGCGCGCCGTCGCCGCCGAGACGCTCGTGCAGCAGCCGCATCAGCTCCGTACCGCCGTCGGCCTTGACCTTGGCCTCGAAGGCGTTGCCCCGGACGAGAGCGAACTGGGACTGGCCGAAGGGGGCCGGCGAACCGAGCGCGGCGGCCAGCGCGGCCTTGTCCACCCCCGCGCCGTCCAGCAGGGCGCGGCGCCGGCAGCCGGGGTTGGCGGCGAGGGCCGCCAATGCGCGGGCGTCCAGCGGCCGGGCCGCGACGGCCGGGCCCCGCAGCTCAGCGAGCCGCTGCCGGAGCGTCGTCCTGCGCTGGTCGCGCGTCTGCGGGGGCTGCGGTGCCGGCCCGGGATGCGCGGCCGTCCGAGGCGTCTGCGTCGGCTGCTGCCGGGGCGTCGGTGGAATCTGCGGAGGTGGTCCGCTGGCCAGGGATTCGCTCACCCGCCGAAGTCTTGCATCCGGCACTGACAACCGGGGACTTCGTGGTCCCGACGAGCCTCGGGAAGCGGACTTCGAGCCGGTCCCTGATCCGGTCCGCGAGACGCATCACCGGTCCGGCCAGCAGGGCTCCGACGCCCATCACGGCGACGCCCGCGACCGCGTCGAGGAAGTAGTGGTTGGCCGTGCCCATCACTACGAACGTGGTGACCAGGGGGTAAGCGATGCCCGCGGCCCGTACGAGCGGGTGGCGGCCGTGGCGCCACAGCAGGATCCCGCACCAGAGCGCCCAGCCGACGTGCAGGCTCGGCATCGCCGCGTACTGGTTCGTCATCCCGCCCATGCCGCGCGGGGCGCTCGCCTCGGTTCCCCACCACCCGTACGAGCTGTACTGCGCCATCGTGTCGACGAATCCGTGACTGGCGTGCAGCAGCCGGGGCGGGCAGGTCGGCAGCAGGGTGAAGCCGATCAGACCGAGCAGTGTGGAGGTCATCAGCCAGGTGCGGGCCCTGCGGTACACGGCCGCGCGGTGGCGGAAGAGCCAGATCAGGACGGCCGGGGTGACCAGGTAGTGCAGGGACGCGTACGCGAAGTCGGCGGGTATGCCTATCGAGGAGTGCGCGGTGAGCAGCCGGTTGAGCGGGTGCTCGAAGTTGATGTGGAGCGTCTTCTCCAGGTGCAGGATGCGCAGACCGTGGTCGACGGCCGTGGACACGTCGCCGCGCACCACCAGCCGGCCCGCCGAGTAGGCTGCGTACACCAGGGCCAGCAGCGGCAGCTCGGTCCACCAACGGGGCCGCGGGCGCGCCACGGGCGCGGTGCTGGCATGCTGCATCCGGAAGCTCTCCATCATGTGTTAATGCGACCGACGGCGGGCGTTCAACCGTACGGTGCGGGCCGGTCGCGATTCCCCCCGGGGGTCCCTGTCGGGTACCCCGTGCGTGTACGGACATTTCCGTTGGATTTCTCCGCCGGAGATCTCCGCGCAGAGAGGGACGTCGGTTCGGCCCCGGAGGTTGCCTTCCGTACGCGTGCGCGATGATGGGAAAACCGGACGATCCGT
The DNA here is from genome assembly GCF_040643055.1 of Streptomyces sp. NPDC047515. Classification (NCBI taxonomy): domain Bacteria; kingdom Bacillati; phylum Actinomycetota; class Actinomycetes; order Kitasatosporales; family Streptomycetaceae; genus Streptomyces; species Streptomyces sp. NPDC047515. The sequence continues at coordinate 79,840 of NZ_JBEYTM010000020.1, read as the reverse complement.
TCTGTCCCGATCTCCGGCCTCAGATCTCAGTTTCAGGGAGAGCCGTCATGGCACCGCGTATCCTGCTCGCCCGGCACGGCCAGACGGAATGGTCCGTCAGGGGCAATCACACCGGCAGGACGGACATTCCGCTGCTCGACACCGGCCGTGCGGGCGCCAAGCTCCTAGGCGAGCGGCTGCACCGCGGGCCGTGGGCGGACCTGCCGGGCCTCGAAGTCCGCACCAGCCCGCTGCTGCGGGCCAGGGAGACCTGTGAGATCGCGGGCTTCGCGGACCGGGCCGAGCCGTGGGACGCGCTCATGGAGTGGGACTACGGGGCGTACGAGGGGATGACTCCGGCAGAGATCAAGGCGATCCGCCCCGACTGGTTCATCTGGCGCGACGGGGTGCCGGAGGGGGAGACCCTGGCCGAGCTGTCCGGCCGCGCCGACGAGATCGTCGACTGGGCCCGTTCGGCCGACCGCGATGTTCTGGTCTTCGCCCACGGGCACATCCTGCGGGCACTGGGAGCACGGTGGCTCGGCGAGGACGTGTCGTTCGCGGCGCGCATCCGGCTCGATCCGACATCGCTCTCGGTGCTGGGATGGGCGTACGGGGCACCCGCGCTGGAACGCTGGAACGACACGGGCCACCTGGACCGGTGACCCGGCCCCTCCCGGAGCGGTCCCGCTCGCCGGACGGGCTTGCACCGCTGCCTCCCCGACCAGGGGGCAGGGGTTCCGTGTCCGGCGGCTGACGGGTCCGGTTCGCCGGCCCGGCCGGTTTCGGCGCGCGGGACGGCGGCCGGGGGTCGTCCGCCGCCGGGCGGACGCGGCGCGCCCGCCGGAGCCCCTATACGCCCGGCTCCGCGAGCTCCGCGTACCGCTCCATGAACCCCCGTACGTCCACCGCGCCCCGCTGCGGCGCCAGTACCGCCGTCGCGTCCGCCAGCATCGCCCGGATACGGGACGACTGGACGCGGTCCAGCAGGTCCAGCACCTGATGGCCCGCCGTCGCCGCCTCCGCGACCCGGCCGGCCCGTGCGAGGTCCGTGGTCAGTTCGGCCCGGTACAGCGCCAGGTTCCGGGTGAAGTGCGGGTCCTGGAGCCGCGTCGCCCGCAGTGCGTGGCGGGCCGCCCGCGACCAGTCGCCCAGTGCCGACCAGCACTGGGCCTCCAGCATCTCCAGCTCCGCCTCCCGGAAGAAGGTCATCCACTCCGGATCGGCGTCGCAGGGCCCGCGCCCGAACGCTGTGTGCGCGCGGCCGATCGCCCGTTCGCAGCCCGTGCGGTCCCCGAGCCCCGCCCGGCCCCCCGCCTCCCGCAGGGCGAGCAGGGCCAGCAGTCGCGGCGAGCCGAGCGGCTGTGCCGCCCGCTGCCCGGCCTCGGCCGCGCGTACGGACTCGCGGGGCCGTCCCGTGTCCCTGGCCAGGAACGACGTATTGCAGAACGCATGCGCCTCCAGCGCCGCGTCCCCCGCCACCCGCGCGGTGGCGAGCGCCTCCGCGTAGTGCGAGCGGGCGTCCTCGAACCGGCCCGAGTCATGGGCCAGCCAGCCCACCGAGATGGCCAGTTCGCCCGCTCCGGCATGCAGCCGGTCGGCGGTGGAACGCTTGGTCGCGGTCCCGGAGTCGAGCAGCGCGTACGCCGCACGCAGCGGCTGGGACGCCCTGCGATAGAGGCCGTCACCGCCGTGCCGGTCGTCGAGCAGCCGGATCTGCCGTACCGCCTTCTCGACGGCGCTCACCTCGGCCTCCCCGACGCGGCGCGGGTCGGGCAGGGTGGCGGCGGCGGAGGGGTCGTCCAGGCCGAGGCCCAGGGTCGCGGCCGCCATCGCGGTGGTGCCGCTCGTCATGAATACGCGACGCAGCACGTCGCTCTCCTCGTCGGTGTCGCTGTGGAGCGCAGGGGGCGGTGGGGGTTCGACGGTGACCCGCGCACCCCGGCCGCGTACGGATTCGCGCGGCGAGAAGCCCAGGTCCGCCAGGGTCGTCCCGGGGAACATGTGCAGGAAGACCCGCTCGTACGCGTAGTTGGGGCAGCGGATCTCGCCGGACTCCACGCGTCCGATGTACCGGGCGTCGCACGCGACCTGCTCGCCGATCTCGCGGGCTGACCTGCGTACCGCGGCAGCGAACTCCCCGGCGGAGCGCGGGCCGCGCAGCCGTCGGAAGGCGAGGTTGGGAACTGCCCCTGTCGACACCATGGGCGAGGACCTCTCTTCTGCAGCCGGGGTTCCTGCTTCCGGTGTCCCGGCGGAGCAAGAAGGTACCGGCTGTGACGGGTCACACATTCACCATTTATGTGCAAAAGGGATATATCGCCCGCGATCCGCCATGAACTGCCACCCTTTGCGGCGGCGTGGCACCGTAGCCCTTGACGCCGTCGGCGCGTTGGTCCATGCGGAGACGGAATCCGGCTCCGCCCGGCGATGAGAGGAGAGGTCCCTTGTTGCATCTCGGCACGGAGACCGGCTCGCGGACGACTGCGACGACCCCGGCCGCAACGGGTGCCATGGCGCCCGCCGCCCTCACGGAGGACCACGGCGCCGAACCCTGCGACCTGGTGACGGTCCCGGCCCGCCAGGGACTGGAGGCCGTGGACATCCTGCGCCGCGGCGCAGACCAGGAGGCCGTCGGCCCGGTCCTGCACGACGGCGCCTGCGACACCCTCGGATTCCTGGTGCCGCCGGGCACCGCCGAGGCCTGGGACGTACCGGGCAGCGCCTGTACCCAGACCGACGGCCGCGGGCTGCGCGTCCCCGCCGAACCACCCGTCACCGGCAGTGGCTGGCTGCTGCCGCCGGGGGAGGACGCCCCGGTCACCGACCCGGCCGCACTGCGGGCCGCGCTCGACCAGGCGGCCCGGCTGATCGAGGCGGCCGACAGCTGCCGCTGACCACCGCCTCCCCGCCCGCGCGCCCATAATGGGCCGGTGGCCGGATTCCCCGGCACGGCCGGTTCCCCGAACGGGCCCGGAGCGATGAGCAGTGAGCAGGCACGAGCAGCAGTGGCACGTCGAGGAACGCCGGGCGGCGGCGCGGGCGCCCGCAAGCGGTCCGACCGCAAGGCCGACGCCAGGACCGAACGCGCGGGCGGGCGCAGGGCGGAGCCCCTGGCCGAACCCGTGGACGGCGGTCTCGCCGAGCTGGTGCCCGACCGGGAGCGCCCGCACGCCTGGACGCTGACGCTCGACGGCGCCCCCCAGTCCCATGTGGACCTCGACGACCCCACGTATCTGTCCTTCGAGTACCAGCGCAGGATCGGCCACATCGCCGACCTCGTCGCACCCCCCGGGCAGCCCCTGCACGTCGTGCACCTGGGCGGCGGCGCCTTCACGCTCGCCCGCTACATCGCCGCGACCCGCCCCCGCTCCACCCAGCAGATCGTCGAGGTGGACGCCGCGCTCGTCCAACTGGTCCGCCGGGAGCTGCCGCTCGACCCGCAGGCCAGGGTCCGGGTCCGGTCCACCGATGCCCGCGCCGGGCTCGGGAAGATCCAGGACGGCTGGGCGGACCTCGTCATCGCGGATGTGTTCAGCGGGGCCCGCACCCCCGCCCACCTCACCAGCACCGAGTTCCTCGCCGAGGTGCGCCGGGTCCTGAAGCCCGGCGGGAGCTACGTGGCCAACCTCGCGGACGGGCCACCGCTGACCCATCTCCGCGGCCAGATCGCCACCGCGGCCACGGTCTTCCCCGAACTGGCGCTCGCCGCCGACCCGACCGTCTGGCGCGGCCGCCGCTTCGGCAACGCCGTGCTGCTCGCCTCGGACCTGCCGCTGAAGGTCGCGGAGCTGACCCGCCGGGTCGCGACCGACCCGCACCCCGGGCGCGTCGAACACGGGCGGGCGCTCGCCGATTTCACCGGCGGCGCGGCGGCGGTGAGCGACGCGGACGCCAGACCGTCACCGGCGCCGCCGCCGTCGGCGTTCGGCTGAGAGCCTGTCGGGCGGCCTCTCCGCCTGGCTGATGCTGGCGGGCGTGGGCATCGCGCTGATCGTCGGGTCCGTCGCGGTAGCCGACCGGCTCGGCGGGCGGATGGTGGAGCCCGCCCGGCGGCTCGCGGGCGCCGCCCACGACCTGGGGGAGGGCCGGCTGGGCACCAGGGGCACGAGGTCGACATCATCATCAGGACCGCTCGCGAACAGCGCCCGCAGGCCCAGGGGCGCGACGACGGGCCCGGGGCCGGCTGCGATGTCTCCGAAGTGATCCGGGAACGGATGGACTTCTGGTCGGCGCTCGCCGAGGACGAGGGGCGCGAGGTTCGCCTGGCGGGCGTGGACCGTACGGTACGCGTCCCGGTGGCCAGGCCCGAACTGGCCGCCGCGCTGGACGCGTTGCTCGGCAATGTCTTCCGGCACACCCCCGAGAGCACCGCCTTCGCCGTCGATGTGCACCACAGCGGTGACGCCGTGATCGTGCTGGTCTCGGACGCGGGCGGCGGAATCGACGACCCGGCGGCGGCCCTGATCCGCGGCGGCAGCGGCCGGAGCGGGACGAGGGGCACGAGGGGCGCGGTGGGCTCGACCGGGCTCGGCCTCGACATCGCCCGCCGGGTCGCGGAGTCCACCGGCGGCGATGTGCGGATCGGCCGTTCGGTGCTCGGTGGTACGGAAGTACGCGTCTGGATCGGCCTCGGGGGGCAGCGGCCGGAGCGGGACCGGCGCGGCCACCGGGTGGGGCGGCGGCGTCGCGGCGCGATCCGTCGGAAGGCGACGCTCCGATTCCGCTGCGGCGCAGAGCCGAACCTTTGACCAGCACCGATGCGCTCCTTAAGGGAACCCTAAGAACGCCAACTCGGTTCCGAAGGGCGCCATTTGCCGGATTCGCTGCCGCTAGCGTTCTCCCGCACCCCCACTCCCGCAGGACAGCGGCAGGCACGCGATGGGCACCAGTACGCACCGGCGCACGGCGAGCACCGGGACCAAGGCGATCGGCGTGTACGAGTAGCCGCCCGACACCCACCGGACCAACACCCCCTCCGCGCATCCCGGCCGGCCCCCGCACCCCCACCTCCGGCCGGGGTGCGCGCCCTCTCTCCCCGTGGTGTCCGGGCCCTTTCTGTGCCCGGACCTATGCGGTGCCCGGACCTGTGCGGCGCCTGTACCTCTTTGGCGCCCGGACGAAGCCCGACTTTGGCGCCCGGACGAAGCCCGACGGCCCCGCTACTCCGCCCGGTTCACCGCCGACAGCACGGCCTGGATCGACGCGGTGAGGACGGACGTGTCCTGGCCCGCCCCCCAGCGCCGCTCCCCGCCGGTGCCGACCCGGCACTCCGCGTACGCCATCGCCGGGCTGCCCCGCCCCGTCGACGTCGCATGCTCGGTGAAGTCGAGGATGTCCACCTCGATGCCCGCCGCCGCCAGCGCACGGGTGAACGCCGACACCGGACCATTGCCGGTGCCCTCGTAGTCGCCCTCCCGGTCGCCCACCCGCAGCGTGCAGATGAACCGGTGCTCACCTGCCGGGTTCCGGTCGGTGGACCAGGAGGTCAGAGCCGCGTTCCCGTCCCGTCCGGGGGCCAGGTAAGCCGCCTCGAACAGCTCCCACAGATCCTTCGGCGTGGCCTCCAGGCCACTGTCGTCGGTCGCGGTCTGCACCGTACGGGAGAAGTCCGCGCGCATTCCGGCCGGCAGGTTCACCCCGTAGTTGCTCTGCAGCAGATGGGCGATGCCGCCCTTCCCCGACTGGCTGTTGACCCGGATGACCGCCTCGTACGTACGCCCCACGTCCGCCGGGTCGATCGGCAGGTACGGCACCGACCACAGGTCCGAGCTGCTGCTCGCGTGATGGGCGAAGCCCTTGCTGATGGCGTCCTGGTGGGTGCCGGAGAACGCGGTGTGGACGAGATCGCCGCCGTAGGGGTGGCGAGGTGGCACCGGCAGCCGGTTGCAGTGCTCGACCGTACGGCGGATCTCGTCGATGTCGGAGAAGTCGATCATCGGGTCGACGCCTTGCGCGTGGAGGTTGAGGGCCAGGTTGACCAGGTCGACATTGCCGGTGCGCTCCCCGTTGCCGAACAGGCAGCCCTCCACGCGCTGTGCGCCCGCCAGGACGGCCAGTTCGGCGCACGCGGTGCCGGTGCCGCGGTCGTTGTGCGGATGGACGGAGAGGATCACCGCGTCGCGCCGCTCCAGGTGACGGTGCATGTACTCGATCTGGTCCGCGTACACATTCGGCGTCGCGATCTCCACCGTGGCGGGCAGGTTGTGGATGACCGGCCGGTCCGAGGCGGCGTCCCACAGCTCGGTGAGGCCGTTGCAGAGCTCCAGGACGAAGTCCGGCTCGGTGAGAACGAAGACCTCGGGGGAGAACTCGAACCGGATGTCCGTGCCGTGTCGGGCCCGCGCCAGCCGATCCATGTGCGTCGCCGCCTCCCGCACCACACCGTGCACCTCGGCACGGCTGCGGCCGAGCACGACATCGCGCCAGACGGGGGCGGTCGGGATGTAGAGATGGACGACCGCGCGGTCCATCCCCTCGATGGACTCGAAGGTCCGCTCGATCAGATCCCGCTTGGCCGGGGTGAAGACGACCACGGTGACGTCGTCCGGCACGGCGTCGCTCTCGGCCAGGTGCCGGACGAAGTCGAAGTCGGTGCGGCTCGCGGACGGATAGCCGACCTCGATCTCCTTGTACCCCATGGCGACGAGCAGATCGAACATCCGGCGCTTGCGCGAGGTGTCCATGGGTTCGGCCAGCGCCTGGTTGCCGTCCCGCAGGTCGACGGGTACCCAGAGCGGGGCCTTCTCGACACGGGCCTGGGGCCAGGTGCGCCCGGTCAGCGGGACTTCGACGCGGTCGAAGGCCGAACGATAGCGGTGGGACGGCATGGAGCTGCCGCGCTGCGGGTTCCAGCGGGGCGCGTCGGCGGGCACGGGCCCGCGCGGCGTGCAGATGGTCGGGAAGCTGTGCATCGGTGACAGACGGTCGGACATGAAGGCGGACTCTTCTCGCATCGCCGGATGCGACCGGCACAGCACGGCACCCCGCGGCGGGGTGCCGGTCGCTTCAGGCCCCGCCGCGGCAGCCGAGAAGAAGGAGACCGCTGAGCGTCATGCCCGGTACAGTAGCCAGAAAGAAAGTCCTCAGACAACCTGACAGGTGAAACCCGTGTCCTCGCTCGGTCCGCTCCGCCCCAGCCCCCTGGTCGAACAGGCCACGCACCATCTGCGCGAGCAGATCACAGGGGGGCACTGGCCGGTCGGCACGAAGATTCCCGGCGAGACCACCCTGGCCAAGACGCTCGGCGTGGGCCGCTCCACCGTGCGCGAGGCGGTGCGCACCCTGGCCACGCTCGGCCTGCTCCAATCCCGTCAGGGCGCGGGCGTCTTCGTCATCGCCGACCACGCGACGGAGGACTGGCCGGCCCGGCTGCGCCGGGCCTCCGTCACCGATGTCTACGAGGTGCGCATGCTGATCGAGGTCCAGGCCGCCCGGCTGGCCGCTCGACGTCGGACGGACGAGGACCTGGCCGCCCTCGACGCGGCGCTCACCGCGCGGCGCGCGGCGGGGGCGGCGGGAGACGCCGAGTTCGTCGACGCGGACATCGCCCTGCACCGGGCCGTGGTGGTCGCGGCCCACAATCCCGTACTCACCGACCTCTTCGGCGAGTTCGCCCCGGCGCTGCGGCAAGGGCTCATCGACCTCGTCGAGCTGTTCGGCCTGCGCCGCGAGGACCCGCACCACGGCGACGCGAGCCATGACGCCCTGGTGCGGGCCGTCGTGGCCGGTGACGCGGATTCGGCGGGCCGCGCCGCGCAGACCGAGCTGGAGGCCACGCTGGCCCGGCTGCGGGCGGCGTAGGCCGGACGACCCCCGAGGCACGGCAGGCTGGGTGGGGTCGGGGTTGAGGCCCGCGCCCGGAGCGCGGGGCGTCGAGTACGGAACACCGGGCACGGAACACCGGGTACGGCACACCGGGCACGGAACGCCAGGTACGGAACACCGCGCCCGGAACGCCAAGTACCGGGCGCCAGGCCCGGACTCCTGGGCCGCCCCCCGGCTCCAGACCTCCAAGCCCGCGCCGCCCCCAGGCCGGGCCTCCCGGGCCCGTCCCCGTACCCGGACGCCCCGGGCCCGGAACGCCGAGTACCGGCGTCGGGTTCGGAGAAAGAACGCGGATCCGCCCCCGACCACCCCCGCCGCGCGGTGCCCCGTTCACCTTCCGGCGGGCGGTCGGCTGTGAAGCGGGGATGACGAGGGCCACTCCCGGTAGCGGCAGGAAACGCGGCGCGACGGGGGCTGTTCGGCAGGCCCGGTGCGGCGGCCCTTCCCCGAAAGGTCCTTGGCCTGTGTGTTTCCGGAACCGCGCGAACTCTCGGCCGAAGTCGGTGGGCTTTGGCAAGACTTGGGCGGGACACGGTCTCGTGACTTGCAGGACACACTCGGGCAACGGAAGCGCCTTCAACTCTTGACACCCACCCCCTCAAGGCAGGAACCTTCCGACATCGACGCATGGGAGCGCTCCCATATCGTGCGGGGATTCCCGTCCGAACGGCACTGCCCGTGTCCTCCCCCCTGAGCCACCCGGCACCCGCGCTCACCGGTGCGTATGCCTCGCAGTCAGAACGCCAGTCCCACCCTGGAACAAGGAGTAGTGGAATGCGTATCACCCGCACCGTCGCCGGACGGAGCCGCAGAGCCGCGGTTCTGGCCACCACGGGGCTGACAGCCTCGGCCCTGTTGCTGACCGGCTGCAGCAGCGACTCGGATTCATCGGGCAGCACGGGCCCCGATGCGAACGGGAAGATCACGCTGACCGTCGCCGACTTCGGGCAGTTCGGCTACAAGGAAGCCGGTCTCTTCGCCAAGTACCACGAGCTGCACCCGAACATCACGGTCAAGGAAGACGTCACCTCCGACGAGAAGGTCTACTACCCCAAGCTGCTCCAGCAGCTGAACTCGGGCAGTGGTCTCGCCGACGTCCAGGGCATAGAGGTCGGCCGGATCAAGGAGCTCGTCGACACCAAGGCGTCCTCCTTCGTCGACCTCAGCAAGGTGATCAACGTCGACGACTGGGTCTCGTGGAAGGAGAAGCAGGCCACCACGCCCGACGGCGCGGTGATCGGCGCGGGTACCGACATCGGTCCGATGTCGCTCTGCTACAACACCGACCTCTTCAAGAAGGCCGGCCTGCCGACCGACCGTGAGGAGGTTGCCAAGAAGGTCTCCGGCGGCTGGGAGGACTACCTCAAGCTCGGTGAGGAGTACAAGAAGAAGGCCCCCGCGGGCACCTACTTCATGGACTCCGCGAGCGCCATGTTCAACGCCGTGGTGAGCTCGAACGCGAAGCAGTACTACGACGAGAGCGGCAAGCCGGTCTACAAGGACAGCCCCAGCGTCGAGCAAGGCTGGAACCTGGCCGCCGAGGCGGCGTCCAAGAAGCTGACGCAGGGCCTCGCCCAGTTCAACGACCCGTGGAAGGCCGCCCTGCGCAAGGGCACCGTCGCCACCGTGGCGTGCCCCGCGTGGATGGCCGGTCAGATCTCGGTCAACGCCGGTGATGCCAACAAGGGCAAGTGGAACATCACCACCGCGCCCGGTGCGACCGCCGCCAACTGGGGCGGTTCGTTCCTCGCCGTGCCCAAGTCCGGCAAGAACGTCGACGAGGCCACCAAGCTCGTCAAGTGGCTGACCGCCCCCGAGCAGCAGGCCGCCGTCTTCAAGGCGATCGGCAGCTTCCCGTCCAACAAGGGCGCGTACGACCTGCCCAACGTGAAGGACGCGAAGCTGCAGTACTTCAACGACGCGCCGATCGGACAGATCTACGCCGACGAGGCCAAGTCGATCCCCGAGACGGTGCTGGGCCCGAAGGACGGCGTCATCAAGGACACCATCTCCACCCAGATCAACAACATGGAGCAGCGCGGCACCAGCCCGGACGACGCGTGGAAGGCGGCGACCAGCGCGATCGACAAGGCGATCGGCTGACCGTCGCCGGTGCGGGCGGCCCCTGGGAGCCGCCCGCACCGGCGCGCGCACACCTCGTACTCGGCTCAGCCCCCGGCCCCCGCCCGCCCCTTACCCGGGCGACCCCGCTACTCAGGGAAGGACTCCCGCCCGTGGCCACCTCGACTCCCACCCGGGATTCATACGCACCGCCACCCTCCGGCGGCTCCCCGCACGCGTCGGTGCCGTCCCGCCGGCGGGCCTGGCGGAGCCGGCTGTGGCGGTTCGACGACAAGGCGTCGCCGTACGCCTACATCGCTCCGTTCTTCCTCGTCTTCGGCGCCTTCGGGCTCTATCCGCTGCTCTACACCGGATGGATCGCCCTGCACCGGGTGGAGATGACCGGCCTCGACCGGATGGAGTGGGTCGGCTGGGACAACTTCGACAAGATCCTGCACGACGCCGAGTTCTGGACGGCGGTCGGCAACACCTTCCTGATCGGGGTCATGTCGACGGTCCCGCAGCTGCTGGTCGCGCTCGGCCTGGCCCATCTGCTGAACTACCGGCTGCGTGCCAGCACCTTCTGGCGGACGGTCATCCTCACCCCGTACGCCACCTCCGTGGCCTCCGCGGCCCTCGTCTTCGCCCTGGTCTTCCGGGCCGACGGCGGACTGCTCAACTGGGCGCTGCACTTCGTCGGCCTCGGCGACACCAACTGGGCCAACGGCCACTGGACCTCGAAGATCGCCATCTCCGTCATCGTGATCTGGCGCTGGACGGGCTACAACACCCTGATCTACCTGGCCGCCATGCAGGCCGTACCGAGCGATCTGTACGAGGCCGCGTCGCTGGACGGCGCATCGCGCTGGCAGCAGTTCCGCAAGGTGACCATCCCCTCGCTGCGGCCCACGATCCTCTTCACGATCGTCATCTCGACCATCGGCTCCATGCAGCTGTTCGGCGAGCCCCTGCTCCTGGAGGGCGGCACGCTCGGCGCGACCGGCGGCAACGAGAATCAGTACGAGACGCTCAGCGTCTACCTCTACAACTACGGCTGGAACCTCGGGCATCTCGGCCCGGCCGCCGCAGTGGCCTGGGCGATGCTCGCCCTCCTGCTGATCATCGCCGCGGTCAACTGGCTCATCGGCCGCTTCGTACGCACATCCGCGGTCTGACCGGGAGCGATTTCCATGACTATGACCAGCCCCACCACCGCCCCGGAATTCGGCGTCCCGAACCCGGCCCACCGTGCCGCGCGGCGGCCGAGCCGCTTCAGGCCGGGCGCGGGACAGCAGTTGCAGGGCGGCCCGTTCGCCTACATCGCCCTGGCCGTCGTCGGCATCGGCTCGCTCCTGCCGCTCTACTGGACCCTGGTGGCCGCGTCCCACACACAGGACGAAGTACTCGCCACCACACCGCCGTTCCTGCCCGGCGGACGGCTGCTGCACAACCTCGACGCCGCCTGGAACCAGGCACACCTCGGCAAGGCGATCGTCAACAGCGTCATCGTCTCCAGCTGCATCACCGCGGCGACGCTCTTCTTCTGCACCCTGGCCGGCTACGCCTTCGCCAAGATGCGCTTCAGGGGCCGCGGCGGGCTGATGACCGGGGTCATCGCCACGCTCACGATCCCGCCGCAGCTCAGCGTCGTCCCGCTGTTCATGATGATGTCCGACATCGGCTGGGGCGGAAAGCTGGAGTCGGTGATCTTCCCGACCCTGGTCAGCGCGTTCGGCGTGTTCTTCATGCGGCAGTACCTGAGCGAGGCGCTGCCCTACGAACTCATCGAGGCCGCCAAGATCGACGGCGCCAACAACTTCCGCATCGTGCGGAGCGTGGTCCTCCCGGTGGCCCGCCCCGCGATGACGGTGCTGGGGATGCTCACCTTCGTACAGGCCTGGAACGACTTCTTCTGGCCCTACCTCGCACTCAACCAGCAGAACCCCACGCTCCAGGTGGCCCTCGGTCAGCTGAGCGCCTCCTACACCCCCGACCAGAGCATCGTGATGGCCGGTGCGCTGATCAGCACCCTGCCGCTGCTCGTGGTCTTCGTGATCTTCGGCAAGCAGATCGTCGGAGGGATCATGTCCGGCGCCGTCAAGGGCTGACCGCGCGTCACCCGTCCCATCCCGGACGCCCCGTACGGCCTGTCTTCCGACCGCGGGCCGTACGGCCCGGAGCTCCACCCCTTACCTGCCCCTGTCCGTCCACCCCTGGGAGCGCTCCCGCATGACTGCTGTACGACCCGACATCGCCCCGAAGCAGGCGCCCGAGGCAGCGGACTTCCCGACCGGTTTCGTCTGGGGGGCGGCCACCGCCGCCTACCAGGTCGAGGGCGCCGCGGCCGAGGACGGCCGCACCCCCTCCATCTGGGACACCTTCAGCCGCACTCCGGGCAAGGTCCGCAACGGTGACACCGGAGACATCGCCGCCGACCACTACCACCGCTACCGCGACGACGTGGCGCTGATGAAACAGCTCGGTCTGAAGGCCTACCGCTTCTCCGTCTCCTGGTCCCGGGTGCAGCCCACCGGCCGCGGTCCCGCCGTCGAACGCGGACTGGACTTCTACCGCAGGCTCGTCGACGAGCTCCTGGAAGCGGGCATCGCACCCGTCGCGACCCTCTACCACTGGGACCTGCCCCAGGAGCTGGAGGACGCCGGCGGCTGGCCGCAGCGGGTGACCGCCGAGCGCTTCGCCGACTACGCCGCCATCATGGCCGGCGCCCTCGGCGACCGCGTCACGACCTGGACCACCTTCAACGAGCCGTGGTGCTCGGCCTTCCTCGGCTACTGCTCCGGCGTGCACGCCCCCGGCCGCACCGAGCCGGCCGCCGCCCTGCGCGCGGCCCACCATCTCAACCTCGCCCATGGCCGGGCGATCGAGGTTCTGCGCGACCAACTCCCCGCTGCCGCGCAGACCTCGGTCACCCTCAACCTCCACCAGGTCCGCCCGCTGACCGGCAGCGAGACCGACGCGGACGCGGCCCGCCGGATCGACGCGGTGGGCAACCGGGTCTTCACCGGCCCCATGCTGCGCGGCGCGTACCCCGAGGACCTGATCGCCGACACCTCGCACCTGGTGGACTGGTCGACGCTGGTCCAGGACGGCGACCTGGCCGCCATCTCCCGGCCGATCGACGTCCTCGGCGTCAACTACTACACGCCGACACTGGTCTCCATGCCCACCGACGGCTGCGGCGACTCGCGCGACGACGGCCACGGCAACAGTGACCACTCGCCGTGGCCCGGCTCCGAGCACGTCGCCTTCCACCTCTCCGAGGGCAAGAAGCGCACCGCGATGAACTGGGCGATCGACCCCGACGGGCTGTACAACCTGCTCATCGACGTCTCCCGCGCCCACCCCGGCCTGCCGCTGATGGTCACCGAGAACGGCGCGGCCTTCGACGACTACGTCTCGCCCGAGGGCCGGGTGGAGGACCCCGAGCGGGTCGACTACCTGCACGGCCACCTCGACGCCGTACAGCGAGCCGTGGCCGCCGGGGCGGACGTCCGCGGCTACTTCCTGTGGTCCCTGTTGGACAACTTCGAGTGGGCGTACGGGTACTCCAAGCGCTTCGGCGCCGTCTACGTCGACTACGCCACCCAGCGCCGCATCCCCAAGGCGAGCGCCCACTGGTACGCCGACGTCATCCGCCGCCACGCACTGCCCCCCGCGCCCGACAGGCTCTGAGCCGACCGGCATACGCCCCCTCCCGAGACCCGGCCGTCCGTGCCGGGTCTCCGTCATTTCCGGCCGACTCCGGCGGCCGCGGAACCCGAAATGTCGCCCCCGTAATATGGGAGCGCTCCCATATTTGATGCTGCGGAAAAGCCACCGGGCCCGGACGAGTGTCAAGGGAGCCGACACCAGGACTTGGTTCGGTTATCCGACTGTGAGAAATTGACCGCGAACGGGAGGCAGCCATGGCGGCAGCGCGAGTACGGAGCGGCGGGCGGCCCACGCTCGAAGAGGTCGCGGCACGGGCGGGGGTGGGGCGGGGTACGGCGTCACGGGTCATCAACGGCTCCCCGCGGGTCAGTGCGCACACCCGCGAGGCGGTGGAGGCGGCCGTCGCCGAACTGGGGTACGTGCCCAATCGCGCGGCCCGCGCGCTCGCGGGAAACCGCACTGATGCCATCGCCCTCGTCGTGCCCGAGCCGGAGACCCGCTTCTTCGCCGAGCCGTACTTCTCCGACATCGTCCGCGGTGTCGGTGCGGCGCTCGCCGACACCGACATGCAATTGCTGCTCACCCTCGTCGGCAACGACCGCGAGCGCCGACGGCTGGCCCAGTACCTGACCGCGCACCGCGTCGACGGTGTGCTGCTGGTCTCCGTCCACGCCGACGACCCGCTGCCGGACCTGCTGGAACAGCTCGGCATGCCGGCCGTGATGAGCGGGCGCAGATCCGCTTCCGAATCGCTCGCCTCGGTCGACTCCGACAATTTCGAGGGTGCCCGCGCCGCCGTCGACCACCTGATCGCCCGGGGCCGCCGCTCCATCGCCACGATCACCGGGCGCCTCGACGTCTACGGTGCCCGGCGCCGCCTCGACGGCTACCGCAAGGCGGTCTCCGGGGCCGGCCTCGGCCCCGACGAGCAACTGATCGCTCCCGCCGACTTCAGCGAGGAGAGCGGCGCTCGGGCCATGCGTGAACTGCTCGCCCGTCGCCCCGACGTCGACGCGGTCTTCGCCGCCTCCGACGTCATGGCCGCGGGAGCCCGCCAGGTGCTTCGCGAGGCCGGCCGGCGCATCCCGGACGATGTGGCCCTCATCGGCTTCGACGACTCGGCCGTGGCCCGTCACATGGACCCGGCGCTCACCAGCGTGCGCCAGCCGATCGAGGAGATGGGCCGCACGATGGCCCGCGTACTGCTCCAGGAGATCGCGGGCGAGAACCAGGAGCGTCCGCAGATCGTGCTCCCCACGGAACTGATCGTCCGCGACTCCTCGTGACGGCCGTCACGAGGCCGCCCGGCGAGGGAGGCTCAGACATGGGAAGGGCCCCGGTCATCGACCGGCGCCCTTCCCATCAGGGTGAGTAACGGGACTCGAACCTGTTTTGTTACCCACTTTTGACCTGCGGTGATGCCGAAAATCGCACCAAGTCGGGTCAGTTCGATGCCAGTGCGAGCCACTGAACGACGCTCTGAACCGTCCCGTGTTCCCACGGGAACAGCTCCTCGAATGAGCCCCGGCCGGCCGACGGGGGGCGGCCGACCGGGGCAGTTTCGAAGCGGGGCTACTCGCGGTTGTCGTCGCGTCCCGTGGGCAGTGTCGTGTGACCCTCGCTCCAGTGGTTCACCCAGCCACACAGTGGGCACGAGTAGCGGCCGTCGATGCCGTGCACCTCGTGGCCGCAGCGTCGACAGTCCGTGCGGGTGATCTCGCCGCTCGTCGTGGTGGCGGCCTTGGGCGCTCGTTCGGGGTGGCGGGTCATGCTCGGAGGCTACCCCCGACGGGTTCGAGCAGGCGCGACTCCGGACTGCCACCCACAGTTCCCGCACAGCCAACCCCCGCTGGGGGTTTGCTGAGTACCTGCGCCACACCTTGGACAACCCATCGCAGTCTCCCATCATGGTGCAGCGGCTCTTCCACCCGCAGTTTTGCGAGCAGAACCATCGGCCACTGTTGTCTTCGTACGCGAAAGCGCCGCATCTCGGGCAGTTCACTTCTGGCCCTTCGTGGTCGGCGTCATCACGGGCAGCACCCCTCCTTGGTCGGGGTCCGGCTGTCAAATCACGGTGACCCCGTGCGCTTCGCAGTACGCCCCGGTGTCGTCCTCGATGGGGAAGTCGTGCTGGCCCTTCGGGCAGGTCGTCATCGGCGTTCCTCCCGCCACGCGCGGCCCAGCCGGACCGCCGTCACACATGAGGCCCCGGCCTGGCAGGTGGCGCAGGTGGTGGTGCGGCCGAGCCAGGAGCGGTACGCGGCGTCCGGCGCGGCCGGCGTTTTCTCCGGCGCGCAGTGGCTCACCGTGCCTGCTCCGTCCGTGGGCCGGCCGCATCTTCGAGAGCAGCCTGCCGAGCTGCGGCGCCGGTCGTCCACACCTCAGCAGCGGGACACACTCGCCAGTGCGGACCGGGCCCCTGCGTGCGCCGTTCCGGGGGAATGACCAGATGGGTGTCCTCTTCGAGCACGCGAGTGCCGGCCACATCCCACCGGGCCAGTCGGTCCCGCCGGGCCGCGGTCACCCTTCACCCCCGCGGCCCCGGCGGGCCAGGGATCGGCACGGGCACCGCAGCGTGGGCGGGCAGATGGCGGTGGTGTCGTCCTTCTCGGGCCGTTCCACGATGCTCACCACGCGGGGACGATACGGCGCAGGACCGACAGTCGCGTTCCCGTGGTGTTCCCAAGTCCGGACGCATGAAGAAGGGCTGGCCCGTTTTCACAGGTCAGCCCTTGATCATTCAGGGCGAGTAACGGGACTCGAACCTGTTTTGTTACCCACTTTTGACCTGCGGTGATGCCGAAAATCGCACCAAATCGGGCCAGTTCGATACCAGTGCGAGCCACTGAGAGACGTACGAAGTAGAGGCGTTTGGCCGTGGCCAAACACTGGAGTGGTCGGCTCTCGGTCGCAGGGCGGGGTGAGTAGCAAACTCCGTAACCGTCACGGTCGGGAACGCAACAGCGCCCCCGCCGTAGGGCGAGGGCGCCGCCGGTCCCTCCGAACCGTCTGGGGGCAGGATGCGGAGGGCCGATAAGGGGAGTGATCTATTCCGCCTGTACTCGCAGCATCCATGATCAACCGTTTTGCGGTTAACCGTAAAGACAAAACGATCACGATCCGGCGAACGTGGACAGGTGCACCACTCGCCCCTGCCCGCAGAACGGGTTCTCACCCGACGCCGGGCAATTGGCGAGCAGATCCGAGCCGCCCGACTCCACGCAAACCTCTCCCAAGAGGACGTCGCACTCAGGGCCGGCATAACCCTCGGCCCGTACGACCGGATCGAGCAGGGCCACGCCGCAGCGCGCATCGACACCCTGATCCGTATCGCCGACGCGATCGGTGTACCGCTCGCCGACCTCGTACACGAATGAGCCCCGGCCGGCCGACGGGGTGCGGCCGACCGGGGCGGTTTCGGGGGTTACAGCGCGGGCTGTCCGCTGCTGGGGAAGGCCCCGGCCATCTGCAACGGGATACCGACAGCCGGGGTCAGCTTGAGGAGGCGCTACGTTCCGGGCCGCGCCGACGGCGCCTGCACCGCGTACAGCTTCGCGAACCGCGCTGTTTCGTCATCCCGGAAGGCGGCCACCTCTCGGCAACGCTGGCTCATGACGAACTCGCCGAGCGGTAGGCACAGGTCCATCCGCTGAATGCACACGCCGACCATGAACGGTCCGTCGGTGGCGCGGTACAGGCGGACGCCGTAGTACCCCTCTTGGCAGTCGTCAGGGTTGTTGAACCGGCAGTCGGCGCACGTCTCCGGGAGGCGCACGGCGCGGATGCTCTTCGCGTACAGGGTCCGTCCGTCCGGCAGCCGGTACCGCACCCGCTGATCCGATGCCCCCGCCGTAATGATCCGCCGGACGGGTACGGCGCCGAGGTGGTTGACGACTTCCTGCATGGCGGCCAGCGACGCGCCGTCGTCTTCCAACGACACGAGCGGCCGGGATGGTGTCGTACACGTATCGGCGCATGAGCTGGGGCTCGCCCTGCTGGGTGCCGCCGGCGTCGATGATGAGCCGCGCAGTCTTCACGGGGTCGATGTCCAGGGCCTTCGCCTCGTACTCAATGCCTGCCATGGGGTGTCTCCGATCGCTGGGCGCTGCTGTGGTCTGAACGATCGTGCAGCGTAGGGGGGAACGGATGACGCTGCGGCAGAGCACGCGGCGGGCCAGGTCGACCCGCTGCCTTTCGGGTCGGGGCTGGGCTCCCACTGCTGTCAGTAGCCGGTGCAGTACCAGTGCCACGAGCCCGGGTAGGTGGGGGTGGTGCGGGTGGTGTCTCGCTAGAGCGCCTGGCCGTCCGGCAGTAGGGGCAATGCGGCGGCTCGTGCACGATGCAGTCCTCCTGGATCCGGGACGGAGGCCCGCCCGCGGCTGGGAGCGCGATCGCCAGCCGCAGGCAGGAGGCATATTGAAGGGGCTCCGTGCAGCAGGGCCCGGCCCACACCTCGGTATCGAGGACGTGAGCGCCGAGCTGGTCGCGGATGACGCCGACACTGACCGCACCAGTGGTGAGCGGCTTCTTGCACCAGATGCAGGCGCGGCCGGCGGACTGGTCCCACGTCAACCGCTCCGGTGGCGGCAGGGGGCGGGCGGGCGCGGTCACGGCTTCTTGCAGTGCTCGCACTCGCAGGCCGGGTACGCAGACGACCGGTCCACGGTCTTGAGCGGGGTGACCTCGGCCTCGGGGCGGATGACGCGCGTTCTGCCGTAGCGGTCGACCTCGTACACCTTGATGGTCATCACGGGTAAGCCCCCGTCGCGGTCGGTGAGGAATACGGCTGACCGTAGGGACGGCGTGTGCGCGCACACCAGCAGTGTGCAGATCTGTGCGCACACTGTCCCTCGTGGAGCTAGTTGACCGCTTCGCGCACTTGACCGCCGGCCCCCTACGGCAGCACGGTGTTGCACACAACTGCACACCACGTGGACGGAGACCGGCATGTCGTTACTGTTCATCGGGATTGACCCCAACACCGGTGACAAGCAGAGCCCCACCGTATAGGTCGACCAGGACAGCAAGGAGTTCGTCTTCCAGGGATGGAAGCCGAGCCCTGAACTCGAAGCAGAGGCGGCCGCGTTCACCGTGCCGGGCCACGCCGTGGGCATCCCGGAGAACGAGGCCGTCATCCGCATTCCTGCCAGGATGGTGCACTTGATCAGGGAGGCGTGCGATGCCGTCGAACGTGCCAACCTTCGATGACCTGATGGCCCGCTGCCGATCCGCCGTACACCTGGAGATGCGGGACTCCTACGCCGTCGACTACGAGGCCGGGCCGTTCGCCGACTGGCGTGCCGGATTCCGTCACGACCCGTCCGACCGAGCGTCCTGGTGGCGTCCGTGGCTTGACCTGATCCAGGGAACCGTTAGCCGCGGGGCCGTCGTCCAGCGAGCCCGCATCGTGTCCGAACCCGTCGGCGAGTACACGCGCTTCCTCTACGACGGAACGTTCACCAACGTCGCGGCCGGAGAGGAGGTGCGGTGGCTGCCTCGTCGGCAGGCGTCCGACATTGCCCTTCCCGGCAACGACTTCTGGCTATTCGATGATCAGTGGGTCCACTGGAACCACTTCGCCGGGAACGGCTCCTCCCTCGGCGAGGAGATCACCGACGATCCGGCCTCGGTCAAGCTGTGTTCCGAGGCACCACTAGCAGGAGCACCGATCGGCCATGCCCATCTCTCCGCCGTCGTCTGCCCAAGCGGCCCGCGACTCTGTGGCGCGCAGGTTGCGAGACCTACGTAAAGGGGCGGGCCTGACGGTCGTTGAGCTGGCCAGACGGTGCGGCTGGCACCACGCCAAGACGTCCCGTATCGAGAACGGGCGCACTGCTCCATCGGCGTCCGACATAGGGCGCTGGTGTGCCGCCTGCGGTGTGCCGGACCAGGCCGTAGATCTGGTGGCCCAATCGCTCAACGCGGAGTCGATGTATCAGGAGTGGCGCCATCAGGTACGGGCTGGGCTGAAGCAGCTTCAGGACAGCTGGGTGGACTTCTACCAGTCCACCCAGCTGTTTCGGGTGTACTCGCCGACGCTGGTTCCGGGACTGCTGCAGTCCGAGGGCTACGCCGCAGCCCTGCTCTCCTCCATCGGCGCGTTCCGAGACATCCCGGTCAACGACGGCGCGGAGGCTGCGCCCGCCCGCGTGGCGCGGTCCCATGTGGTTCGAGAGCCGGGGCACCGGTTCGTGTTTCTCATCGAGGAGGCTGTCCTCTACTACCGGCTCGGCGACGCGGACGCAATGGCCGCGCAGCTCGGCTACCTCCTGACTGCTGGCGCGCTCCCCGCCGTGTCGCTGGGCATCATCCCGACGGCGACGAGAGAGCGGGGCTTCTGGCCACAGGAGGTGTTCCACGTCTACGACGACGATTTCGTGTCCGTGGAACTGCTTTCAGCGCAGGTGAACATCACGCAGCCCAGCGAGATCGCGCTCTACTTGAAGGCGTTCGAGCAGCTACGGACCATGGCCGTGTACGGCGCGGACGCCCGGGCGCTGGTTGTGAAGGCGATCGACGCGCTGGGCTGACCCCGGATGGCACGAAACCGCCCCCTGCCCGGCCGTAGCCGGAACAGGGGGCATGGTCGAACGGACCCCTGCGCATGAGGGGAGCTCTAAGTCTTCCTTTGGGCCGGTCTCACGACTCGGGGGCACTGCCCATGATCCTTGTGAAGGCCGCCGGTTCCTCGTCGTATCCGCGAATACCTGGACGGAAGGTCCACGTTTCGGAGTTGTCGCGTACGAACTCGCCGACCGTCGCCGCCGTTGCCTCCAGGACACCGCCGAAGTCGTCCTCGGCCAGGACGGTGTAGCCCTCGCGCAGGCGCAGGCCGCGGCTGAGCACGCCAGCGAATGTCCTGCGGCCGGCGTTCTGGTGGATGACAACGCCGACCACCACACGCGCGTACCGGCTGTCGAGACGGTCGAGCTCCAGCGTCATGACCTCGTCCCAGCCGAGGCCCTTGCCGTCTTTGCTGTCCCGGTTGAGGTAGATGGTGCCGTCTGGGGAGCGACTGTCCCAGTGCACTATGTAGGAGGGATCTCCGTACGGGGTAGCCGCCGGGTAGGTAGCGGCGACGATGTCGAGGTGGCTGGCCGGTTCACCGAGGGGGCTCGGGTCCCACTTCAGCGCGACCTCGATTTTGCGAACGTCCTTGTTGGCGCTGTTCACCAGCCCCTCCTCCTATGCATGCGCCTTCTATCTCAACTTCGCCGTTGGATAAGGCGGTTTGATCATCATGGCATGTCAATGAGGCTCTCACACCGGCGCGTTCCGCGGGATCGTGACCGGCGCCACGCTCGTGGCCTGGACGATGCCGAGGGCGGAGCTGAACGGGACTGCTTTGGTTGGCCCCGTCGACGGGGGATGCGACGGGGCCAGTGCCAGTGTGGCAGATAGGCCGTCTACGGGTCTGTATCGGCCGTCAGTTGCTGGGTGCGTGCGTCGACCCGATCGACCGCGTCCCGGAGTGAACTCCCGGAATTCGGGTGCAACTCGTGTTCCACCGACCCGAGCCGCTCCTCAATGCCATCGAGCCGGGCCATTACGCCCGGCCGGCCCGGTACGCCAGGACGGCCAGGTACGCCAGTCCAGTCGTCGACGAACTCGTCGACCCTGGTGACGATGCGGCGTACACCGCGCGTCATGCGCCACAGCAGGCCGAGCCCGGCAGCTATGGCCGCAGCAGCGACTGACCAGATGACCGCCATGTCGACGGCCACGACTCCGGTGGTGCTCTCGCTCACTCGACATCCCCGTATCTGCTGCGCGGGGTGTGCCGGGCCTGGTACCCGGCCAGCCACGTCAGCACGGCTGGGACGAGCGCGAGGAGCGGCGCCTGAAGCCATGCCGGGAGCGGGCCGAGCAGCGAGCTGTCCGCCTGCACGTCATTGAGCACCGCGATGGCGACGCCAGCACCGAACGTTGCCGCAGTCGACGCCTTCACCTTGGTCTCGATCGGTGCGGCCATGGTCACTTCTCCTTCGCGAGAACAGCGAGTGTCTTGTCGATGCGGCGGACCCGGGTCACCAGGTCGGCGAACACGCTGCGGCCGGTCCAGTAGTGGCGGGGGCTCTTCGGGCCATCGCTGTAGTCCGCGGCTGCTGAACAGGACGCACCTCCCGGCGGGCGGGCCCAGCTCAGGGACCTCGTGCGGGAGCGTAAGGCCGCCCTCGGGCTCAGCTTCGACAAGCTGGCCCGGCGCTGCATCGACCCCGAAGCCGGCGAGCAGACGGTGAAATCCAGCTGGCTTCACCGATTGGCCACAGATCTCACCGTCCAGCCCCCGGACCTTCCGCAAATGCGCGGCCTCGCTACCGGCCTTCAGGTCCCGCTCTATCGGGTGCAGGACGCGGCCGGCGCAGAGTTCTTCGGCATCGATACCGAGTGGTCCGCTTCCGGTGACGCCCGCGCCTTCCTTGAAGGTGCCGACAGGCTCACGGCCGAGCAGCGCGAGCAGATCCGCCGACTCATGGACACCATGGCGCCGCCGGAGTAGGACTCCGGCATATCTCTTTGGTCATTGCTTGCACGGACCGTAGATTTCGCCTGCGCGCTGTAGTCAAGATCCATGCGGAGTGGCAGCATGACTCTTCCCCCTGGGGGGCGCAAGAGTCCGATAGCCTGCCCATGTCTTTCGATTCGAACATACGATCGAATGGCGGGGGCCAGGCACTGGGGGTCAGATGGCTGACACGCAAGGATCGGCGAGCGCACAATTTAAGATCGTGGCCGACACGGACATGCCCACAGGGCACAACGTCCTGCCGGTGGAGAAGCGCGGACAGATCACCATGTTCGTCCGAGAGGGACACATGAGCCCATCACTCTGCGCTGACATCAACCGCGTTCTCACCCAGATCACCCGCACCGGCCGGCGGACACAGGACTGGGACGGCCCCGAAGAGCCGCCCCAGCACCCCCACTGGGCGGACTGCACAGACCTGGGCGCAGCACGGGGAGCAGGCACCCCCAGGGCGGCCTCGACGGCGGCCGTGATGTCGTCGTCGAGAGCCCGCACCAGATGCTCGTACCGGTCCACCGTCGTCTGAATCGACTCGTGGCCGAGCCGCAGCTGAATTGCGGGCAGCGGCACATTCGCCCCGATCAGCCACGCCACATGCGTGTGCCGCAGGTCATGAATCCGCGGCGCCTTCGGCAGGCCCTTCTTCACGGCCTCGGCCACGGCCGGCTTCCACTTCCGGTTGTAAAAGTTCGCATGCCGCCACTCCCCGCCCATCCTGGCCCGGAACACGAAGTCCGTCGGCTTGCGCACGGCGACCAGCTTGCGGGCCATCTCGACCTGGACGGGGGAGAGAGCTACCAGGCGCCGGGCTTTCTTCGTCTTCGGCGGCCCCGGGTAGAACGCCCCGGCCGCCGAGCCCTTCTCCGCCTTCTTCCACGCCCGCTGGATCGATGCCGTGGGCCGGTCGGAGGTAAGGGTGAGGTCCCGTACCTGGAGGGCGGTGGCCTCGCCGAACCGCATCCCCGTGCCGACGAGCCAGTCAGCGAGTGCGCGCGCGTCGGGGTCCGTGATCTCCGCCGCAATCCGCTGGTACTCGTCCCGCTCCAGGAACGTCATCTCCTCGTCGATGCCGTCGTCCGTGCGGGGCAGCCTCGTCTTCTTGCAGCAGTTCGTGGTGCGTAGCTGCGGCGTCGCGTCGATCGCGGCCTGCACGATGCAGAAAAGTAGCCCGTGCCGGTTCGCGATGCTCTTCGGGTCGGCCGGCCGCCGCAGCCACTTCCCCTTGGCGGCGGGATCGGGGTCCCCTTTTTCTTCGGCGCGCACCCAGTCGCTGATGTCGTCCTGGGTGAGGTTCCCGATGGTGGCGGGGTGCTCGCGTCCGGCCGCGTCAGTGTGTCGGAGTAGGGACAGGTGGATGCGGAGATCGCGGTGGTAGTCCTCGCGCGTCCGGTCCTCGATTCCGGTGAGGCGGTCGATATAGCGGGCGGCCCAGGTCTCGAACGGGGCGTCTCCGGGTATCGGGGTCTCCTCGACGAACCCGTGCCCTTTGACCCATCCGTAAGGCCACTGCTGAACGTGTGCGTCGACGAGCTTTCTGAATGCGTCGGCTGAGTCGTCGTCACCGAAGGGTTCGGACTCCCAGCTGCCGCCTCGTCCGCCCTGGAGCCAACGGACTTGGTAGATGGCCGTTCTGTCCTCGCGTCTTCTGATGGTCGCCATGCAGGGACAATAGGCGCGAAGCGGCATCCCTGCTTGGCCCTTGTTTGGCCCGATTTGAAAATGAATCAGCCCCCGACCCGTTTTCCCAGGTCAGGGGCTGATCATTCAGGGTGAGTAACGGGACTCGAACCCGCGACATCCTGGACCACAACCAGGTGCTCTACCATCTGAGCTATACCCACCATGCCCGGTCTTTTTCTGACCGGCCGAGAAAAAGTGTACAGGGTCCGAGAGGGTGCTCGCGCCTCCATTGTTCAGCCGCTGATCTCAGCCCCCGAAAGGCCTATGACCAGCGGCTTCACAAGGACCTACGGCGTGGGTGGTGCGACGTGCGCCGCGATCGCCTTGGCGCGCTCCGAGTCCGGACCGGGCTGCGGTACGAAGATCGCCTCGCGGTAGTAGCGCAGCTCCGTGATGGAGTCACGGATGTCCGCGAGCGCCCGGTGGTTGCCGTTCTTCTCCGGACTGTTGAAGTACGCCCTCGGGTACCAGCGGCGCGCCAGCTCCTTGACCGAGGACACATCGACGATCCGGTAGTGGAGGTAGCCCTCCAGGGCCGCCATGTCCCGCGCCAGGAAACCTCGGTCGGTGGAGACCGAGTTTCCGCAGAGCGGGGCCTTGCCGGGCTCCTTCACGTGCTCGCGGACATACGCCAGCACCTGGGCCTCGGCGTCGGCCAGGGTGGTGCCCCGGGCCAGCTCGTCGAGGAGGCCCGAGGCGGTGTGCATCTGGCGCACCACCTCGGGCATCGTCTCCAGGGCCGTGTCCGGAGGGCGGATCACGATGTCCACCCCTTCGCCGAGCACGTTCAGCTCCGAGTCGGTGACCAGTGCGGCCACCTCGATGAGTGCGTCTTCCGTCAACGAGAGCCCGGTCATCTCGCAGTCGATCCACACCATGCGGTCGTTCATGGCCCCACCCTACGGGGCACTCCGTTGACCCGGCAGGGTCGGGCGTCCGGTGGCGTACGCGTCGGGTCCCGGTTTCCCGGGCTCCGGCTGCCCCGCCCCGACCGCCGCCGACGTGACGACATGCGGACCCGGCGGGGTGGCCGCGGCCGTGGCGCGACGGCCCGCCGAGGAGCCCTGGGGGGGCACGACCGGCTCGATCGCCGCGGTGACCGGCTCCACACCGCCGCCGTGCGGACGACGGGCCCGGTAGGCGGCCCGGTACGCGGCGGGGGAGGAGCCCAGCTGGCGCCGGAAGTGCCCGCGCAGCGCGACCGGCGAGCGGAAGCCGCAGCGGCCCGCGACCTCGTCGACCGAGTACTCGGACGTCTCCAGCAGGCGCTGCGCCTGCAGCACCCGCTGGGTGATCAGCCACTGGAGCGGTGCGCTGCCGGTGAGCGAGCGGAACCTGCGGTCGAAGGTCCGCCTGCTCATGTAGGCGCGCGCGGCCAGCGTCTCCACGTCGAACTGCTCGTGGAGATGCTCCAGTGCCCAGGCCACGACCTCGGCGAGCGGGTCGGAGCCGATCTCCTCAGGTAAGGACCTGTCGAGGTAGCGCTCCTGACCGCCGCTGCGCCGCGGCGGCACGACGAGCCGGCGGGCCAGTGCCCCGGCGGCCTCCGTGCCGTGGTCCGTGCGGACTATGTGCAGGCAGAGATCGATCCCGGCCGCCGTCCCGGCGGAGGTGAGCACGTCGCCGTCGTCGACGAAGAGCTCGCGCGGGTCGACGTGCACCGACGGATAGCGTTTGGCCAGCGTCGGTGCGTACATCCAGTGCGTGGTCGCCGGGCGGCCGTCCAGCAGACCGGCGGCGGCGAGTACGAACGCCCCGGTGCACAGCCCGACGATGCGGGCCCCCTCTTCATGGGCGCGACGCAGCGCGTCCAGCGCCTCCGCGGGCGGCGGCGAGGTGATCGAGCGCCAGGCGGGCACCACGACGGTGCCGGCCCTGCTGATCGCCTCCAGCCCGTACGGCGCGGTGAGTTCGAGTCCCCCGGTGGTCCGCAGCGGCCCCTCTTCCCCGCCGCAGACGAGGAGTCGGTAGCGCGGAACTCCCGCGTCCTGTCGGTCGATTCCGAACACGGAGAGCGGGATCGAGCTCTCGAAGATGGGGCCGCCGCTGAACAGCAGCACGGCGACGACTTCCCGTCGTCGTCGTCCACTGAGCTTCCGTACAGCCTCCGTTGCGGCGGCGGAGTCCTGGCTCATGACGCTAAGCCCCCCTTGGTGTTCGCGTCTTTCTGGTCCTTACGGGCCTGTCGCTCCTGCACGTTTCCCCTCGGTCCTGCACGAGTCCCCAGTCTTCGATACCCAAGATCGAATCTACTGCGTCCCGTGGTGCCGGCGTGACAAGTTCACCAACCGGCGTTATGTCGACAAGGCAACTTGGCGGGAAGCATTCGATCACGAAGGGTTTCACTCGGCGGCCGTGCAGGGAAGTGCGCCTCGCCTTGATGGCCCAACCCCGTCGGGTAGAAGCGTACCGCGCGGTCTCTTCCTGCCTGGTGGCAAGGGGGTTGATCGGCCAATTCGGCAAGGAAGCGACAGGGGTGTGAAGTTGGCTGAAAATAGATGGTTGTGCATACGTGATTCGGTCAGTCGACCGGCGCACAACCTCGATGAACGGTTGCTTCTTTGCGCCCCTCGGCAGGTGCACGGCCGGTCGCGGGGAGTGGTGCGGCGGCCTCGCGGGGCAGCTGAATCCTGCCCGGCGGACCGACATGCGTCCCCGGCCGGGTGGCGGGCTCCGGGCGGGGCGGACGGGCCGGGGCGCCCCCGGGGTGACTCCCGGGGTCGGATCGCCGGGTCGGCGGTCGACGGCGGAGCGGTGATCCACCCCGGGTGCCCGGCGGTCGCGCGGTGGGGCGGAGGGGGTGGCGGACGGAGCCCCGCCGGTCACCGAGCGGAGCCGTCCGGGCCCGGCATCGTCGATGTACCGCGCAACCGGCATTGCCATACGGATCCGCCTCGGGCATGCTCCGTGAAACGTCGCGCGCGCTTTGCGCGGGTCTGGGCAGTGGAGGAGTGGCGCCGTACCCTTGGGGGTAAGGGGTTGGGAAGATGATTCCCGGACACCGCAACACCGCCCGCTGACGCACCTTCCCCAAGTCGCTCTCCTCACGAGGACTCTCTTCGCCGAGACACCGATGGCCGGTCACGAAATCCCCGAACCCGCCGACCGCAAGCAGGTAGCCGACGCCATGTCGGACCCGCAGGCGGTCGAAGAGACACGTCATTCCTGCGACCCCGCCTTTCGGCATGGGGTCGTGGTCGGCTTCGACGGCTCGACCTCCAGTGAGCGCGCCCTCGCATACGCCATCGGCATGGCCCGAAGATCAGGTTCCGGCCTGATCATCGTCCATGTCGCCAATCGGCTGCCGACCACCGTCTGGGCAGGCTGCGAGCCGCCCGTCTTCGTCGATGTGCCCGATCACCGCACCGAGGTGCTCGGCCTGGAGCTCGCCTGTGCGGACTACCTCTCCGAGGTTCCGTGGGTGCTCGTCGAGCGCGGCGGGGACATCTGCCACGAGCTGGAGGAAGTCGGCCGGGAGTACTCGGCCGACGCCATCGTCGTCGGCTCCACGCATGGCATCGTCGGCCGCATCTTCGGCTCGGTGGCGGGGCGGCTCGCGCGTCGCGCGCAGCGGCCGGTCGTCGTCATTCCCTGACTGTTTCGCGTCCCGGCAGTCCCTGTCGCCACCCCTTTCACGGGGGCGGCTCTCTTTGTCGGCGTGGCGTCAACTCGCCTGTGGAAACCGGCAATCCATTGCCGCCCAGAGGTGGATTGTGCGCTTGTGAAGCGCACATAAGCGTCATTGGGAAGCAAGGCCACCATATGTGAAGGGAGTCCGCCGTGGACCATGACGTCTCTGCGGGAAGCACCAGCACCGCTGCCCTCGGCCATCTCGCCCTGGGACTCACCCCGCTGGGGTTCGGTATCGGTCACACCGGGGTCGTGGACGGCGTGACGGCGGCCGACGCCGTCACGCTCGCGCTCTACGTCGGCGGCATCGCCCTGTTCGTCGCCGGACTCCTTGAGTTCCGCGCGGGCAGCGGCTTCACCGGCACGGCCTTCGCCGGACCAAGAGCTGTCCCGTAGGCGCTTTCTGGTTCACCCGGGGGCACCGGCGCGAGTGCCCATGTCTCCAGCCACGGGGCAGGGCTGTTCCTGCTGCTCCGGGCCCTGTTCGCACTCAGCCCGACCCTCGGGGCGGCAAAGGGTTCCCGTCCGGACCGGCCGGGACCGGCACGCGGGGGGCCGGTGCCGGGGCATGCGAGCCCACGGCGGACCGGGGCGAGGGGCCCCGGGGCAGGCAGCGGCCCGCACGGGAGCGGCCCCGCACCCACGACGACGGTGGGTACGGGGCCGCTCTGCCGGGTACGGCCCGTGCGGGGCGCTACTCGACGGTGACGGACTTCGCCAGGTTGCGCGGCTTGTCGATGTCACGGCCCATGGCCAGCGCCGTGTGGTACGCGAAGAGCTGGAGCGGGATGCCCATCAGGATCGGGTCCAGCTCGTTCTCGTTCTTCGGCACGACGATGGTGTGGTCGGCCTTCTCCTGCACCTGGTGGGCGACGGCGAGGATGCGGCCGCTGCGGGCCTTGATCTCCTCCATCGCGGCGCGGTTCTTCTCCAGCAGATCGTCGTCCGGCACGATCGCGACCGTCGGCATCGCGGGCTCGATCAGCGCCAGCGGCCCGTGCTTCAGTTCGGAGGCGGGGTACGCCTCCGCGTGGATGTACGAGACCTCCTTGAGCTTCAGCGAGGCCTCACGGGCGACGGGGTAGCCGCGCACCCGGCCGATGAACATCATCGACTTGGCGTCCGCGTACTGGGCCGCCATCTCCTTGATCTCGTCCTCGTTCGCCAGGATCTCGCTGATCTGGGCGGGCAGCCTGCGCAGACCGTCGATGATCCGCTTGCCGTCGGCGACCGACAGATCGCGGATCCGGCCCAGGTGCAGGGCGAGCAGCGCGAACGCCACGACCGTGTTCGTGAAGCACTTGGTGGAGACGACACAGACCTCGGGGCCGGCGTGGACGTACGTACCGCCGTCGGCCTCCCGGGCGATCGCGGAACCCACCACGTTGACGACACCGAGCACCCGGGCGCCCTTGCGCTTGAGCTCCTGGACGGCGGCGAGTACGTCGTACGTCTCGCCGGACTGGGAGACCGCGACATACAGCGTGTCCGGGTCGACGACCGGGTTGCGGTAGCGGAACTCCGAGGCGGGCTCGGCGTCCGCGGGGATACGGGCCAGCTCCTCGATCAGCTGCGCGCCGATCTGGCCCGCGTGGTACGAGGTGCCGCAGCCCAGGATCTTGATCCGGCGGACCCCGCGCGCCTCGCGGGCGTCCAGGTTGAGCCCGCCCAGGTGGACGGTGGCGAAACGGTCGTCGATCCGGCCGCGCAGCACCCGGTCGACGGCG
This sequence comes from Streptomyces sp. NPDC047515, assembly GCF_040643055.1. Lineage (NCBI taxonomy): Bacteria > Bacillati > Actinomycetota > Actinomycetes > Kitasatosporales > Streptomycetaceae > Streptomyces > Streptomyces sp. NPDC047515. The sequence continues at coordinate 50,737 of NZ_JBEYTM010000020.1, read as the reverse complement.
TCGGCCTGCTCGGAGATCTCCTTGTGCATGTACGTGTCGTGGCCGCCCATGTCGTACGACTCGGCCTCCCACTCCACGGTGGTCGGCGTGGCCGTCGTGGACGAACCCTCCGTCGTGTACGTACGGAAGTCGTCGGCCTTGAGGGTGGCCATCTCGCCGTCGTCGAGGGTGACGACCTGACGGGTGTGGGCGACCAGCGCGGCGACGTCGGAGGCGACGAACATCTCCCTCTCGCCGATGCCGAGGACGACCGGGGAGCCGTTGCGGGCGACCACGATGCGGTCGTTGAAGTCGGCGTGCATGACGGCGATGCCGTACGTGCCCTCGACCGAGCGCAGCGCCTCGCGGACCTTCTCCTCCAGGGTGTCCGCCTGGGCGCGGGCGATCATGTGGACCAGCACTTCGGTGTCGGTCTCGGAGAGGAAGACGACACCGTCGGCGACGAGCTTCGCACGCAGCTCGTCGGCGTTGTCGATGATGCCGTTGTGGACGACGGCGACCCTGTTGTCGGCGTCCAGGTGCGGGTGGGCGTTCTCGTCGCTCGGGGCGCCGTGGGTGGCCCAGCGGGTGTGGGCGATGCCGGTGGTGCCGGTGAAACGCTTGGGAACGCGGGCCTCCAGCTCGCGGACCCGGCCCTTCGCCTTGACCATCTTCAGGGCGGCGGGTTTCCCGGCCGACGCCTTGCCGGTGATGACGATGCCCGCGGAGTCGTAACCCCGGTACTCCAGCCGCTGCAGCCCTTCCAGCAGCAGCGGGGCCACATCACGCTTCCCGATATACCCGACGATTCCGCACATAGAGTCTCTGCCCCTCCATCGACGTACCTGTGGTGCTCGTTGCTCAGCCGTAGACGATGCGGCGCAGCTGGCGGAGCGAGAGCTCCGGCGGCGCGACCGCCCGGTGCGGCAGCTCGGCCGCGATCCGCTCGAAGATCTCCGCGTTCACCAGGCCACCGGACTGCAGCTCGCGGTGGCGGCGGCGGACGAAGTCGTCGGTCGTCTCGTCGAAGTACGCCAGGACGTCGAGGACCACCCGGGCGGCCTCGCCGCGCTGGAGCGCGGTGCTGCGCACCAGGTGATCAATGAGGTCGTCATGCGACGAGCGGCGTTCGAGCACTCGTCGATATTGCGGTGGGCGGGGCGCTTACGCAACAATTCTGCCCGATATCGGGCAGAGCTGGGTGTGATTGCGCTCTCGGACGGGCTCGGAGGTGATCGATGAGGGCATCGGCACGCCCGCGATTCACAGACGCTTCAGGACGGCCTGCTTGGCGGCGGTGAACTCGTCGTCGGTGAGGATCCCGGCCTGACGCAGCTCACCGAGCTCCCGCAGCCGGCGCAGCAGGGCATCGTGGTCGTCCACGGTCGGCGCGGGGGCGGGCGTCGCGGGTCCGGCCGGGGCCGGGATCTCCGCGGGCCGCGCGGCCTCGGCCCCGGCCTCCTTCTTCGCCGCGCCCGGCAGCCGGACCAGTACCGCCGCCGCGACCAGTGCCGCCGTGTACTCCTTCTTGGACAGCCCCCACAGATCCAGCGAGTACGGGTCGAACGCGGCCGCCGGAGCCGGGGCCGTGGCCGAGCCCCGCACGAAGCGCAGATGCCCGTTCTCCAGACCGATGGCGGGTATCCAGTGCACCCCGGTCACCTCCGACACCGGGAAGGCGACCGGGCCGGCCGAGGTCTTGACCTCCTCGGCCTTCCAGTTCCAGGTGAGGCGGATGGTCTCCCCGTCGAACGAGGCCGTGCCGTCCCCGCCGCCTCCGGCCACCGGCACCGCGGGTCCCGGCAGCAGGAAGCCGTCCACCGGCCCGGTGGGCACCTGCTCGATCAGCAGCGCGCTGCGCACCTCCTCGACGAAGTACTCCGCTGCTCCACTGCGGTCCTTCTCCACGGCCAGCTGGTACGGATCCGAGGCGTCCTTGAGCCTGCCCTCCGCGGCGCGCAGGACCGGGCAGGCGCCGTCGCGCAGCCGCAGTCGCAGTCGGCCGCCCTTGCGGTCGGGTTCGAAGGCGATGCCCGCCAGAGCCCGGAGCGGGACGACGCGTTCGCCCAGCTCCTGCCGGAGGGGATGGATGCCCTTGCCCCTGCCCGGCACGATCCGCACCGTCTCGCCGTCGAACGTCCACGTTCCGTCACGCTGGATTATTTCCGCCATGAGCCGGATTCTCTCAGCCGCATAACGGGGAAGTGGTCTACACCTTGACCATGCGTGGGGCAGGCGATACGCATGGTGATGGTTCGGTCAGGAGATCCACAGGTGTGCACCCGTCGAAAGGGACCCGGCTTGTGAGACTGCACAGGACACAGCGGATCGCTCTTCCCCGTCTTCTCGGCTCGCTGCTGCTCGTCACGGCGGCCGGTATCTCCAGTGTCGGTGCGGCGCCGGAAGGGCACGCGGCGAGCCGCGGCCCGGCCCCGGCCGCCTCGCCCCGTCCGCTCGGGCAGATAGTGCCCGCCCCCGCCGAGGCGAAGCCCGGCGGCACTCCGTACACCATCACCGCGGCCACCAGGATCCGTGTCGAGGGCGACTCCCGCGAGGCCCGGAAGATCGGCGACTACCTGGCGGGCGTGCTCCGCCCGTCCACCGGGTACGCCCTGCCGGTCACCGGCCGCGGCGGCGACGGCATCCGGCTCCGGCTCGACTCCCACACCGGCGCGGCGGGTGCCGAGGGCTACACGCTGAAGTCGAACCGCGGCTCGGTCACCATCACCGCGCGCGGCCCGGCAGGGCTCTTCCACGGCGTCCAGACGCTGCGTCAGCTGCTCCCGGCCGACGTGGAGAAGGACAGCCGCCAGAAGGGCCCGTGGAAGGTCGCGGGCGGCACGGTCAAGGACGCGCCCCGATACGCGTACCGGAGCGCGATGCTGGACGTCTCGCGCCACTTCTTCTCCGTCGCCGAGGTCAAGCGCTACATCGATCAGCTCGCCCTGTACAAGATGAACAAGCTCCATCTGCACCTCTCCGACGACCAGGGCTGGCGCATCGCCATCGACTCCTGGCCGCGGCTCGCCACGTACGGAGGGCAGACCGAGGTCGGCGGGGGAGTCGGCGGCTACTACACGAAGAGCGACTACAAGGAGATCGTCCGGTACGCGTCCTCCCGCTATCTGGAGGTCGTGCCGGAGATCGACCTGCCCGGCCACACCAACGCGGCGCTCGCCTCGTACGCGGAGCTGAACTGCGACGGTGTCGCGCCGCCGCTCTACACCGGCACCAGTGTCGGTTTCAGCTCGCTCTGCGTCCCGAAGGCGGTCACGTACGACTTCGTGGACGACGTGGTCCGTGAGCTGGCCGCGCTCACCCCCGGAAAGTACCTCCACATCGGCGGCGACGAGGCGCACTCCACCAGCCACGCGGACTACGTGGCCTTCATGGACAAGGCGCAGGCCATCGTCGGCACGTACGGCAAGACCGTGATCGGCTGGCACCAGCTGACCGGGGGCACGCCGGTCAAGGGCGCGGTCGCCCAGTACTGGGGCTACGACCAGACGGGCGCGGCCGAGCGCAAGCAGGTGGCGGACGCCGCCGTGAACGGCACGAAGCTGGTGCTGTCCCCGGCGGACCGGAGCTACCTCGACATGAAGTACGACAAGGACACCAAGCTGGGACTGGCCTGGGCCGGTTACGTCTCCACCCAGCGCTCGTACGACTGGAACCCGGCGACGTACCTGGACGGGGCCCCGGAGGGCTCCGTCCTCGGCGTCGAGGCGCCGCTCTGGTCGGAGACCCTGACCAACAGCGACGAGATCGAGCAGATGGCGTTCCCGCGCTTGCCCGGGGTGGCGGAGCTGGGGTGGTCGCCCGCGGCCACGCACGACTGGGAGACGTACAAGGTGCGGTTGGGCGCGCAGGGGCCGAGGTTCTCGGCGCTCGGCATCAACTACTACCGGGCTCCGCAGGTTCCCTGGGCCGCGGAGTGAGGTGACCGGGCCGTCCGGCGACCGTCGCGTGACGCGTCGCCGGACGGCCCCGGTCTCAGGGCCCCGGGCGAGGCCGTCAGCCGCGTCCGGCGATCGGGTTCCGCAACGTGCCGACCAGCTGCAGCGCCCCTGACGGATCCGCCAGATCGACCATCTGCCTGTTGTTCCGCAACTGCAGCCGGTTCAGGCAGGACAGCGCGAACTCCTGCGTGAACATGTCGTACTGCTTGAACTTCTCGGCGAGATACGGCACCGACTCCTGGTACCCGGTGACGCATTCCGCGACCGTCCGCCAGAACGTCTCCTCGTCGAGGGCGCCCTCGCTCGCCAGCCCCGCGCCCAGGAAGCGCAGGAAGCAGTCGAAGACATCGGTGAGGACCGAGAGCAGCTTCATGTCCTCGGGGACCTCGGCCCGGATCCGCTCGACCCGCGGCGGCAGCACCGCGTCCGGGTCCATGACGGCGATCTCCTCGGCGATGTCCTTGAAGACCGTGCGCCGTACGACTCCGTCCTCGACGACCAGGATGACGTTCTCACCGTGCGGCATGAACACCAGGTCGTACGCGTAGAAGCTGTGCAGCACCGGCGCCAGGTAGGCGTCCAGGTAGTGGCGCAGCCAGACCGCGGGCGCCAGTCCGGACTCGGCGATCAGCGCGCCGGCGACGGAGTGGCCCTCGTGGTCGGTGTGGAGCAGCGAGGCCATGGTCGCGACCCGTTCGCCGGGGGCCAGGCCGGGGACGGGGCTCTCCCGCCACAGCGCGGCGAGCATCTTCAGATACGGGGAGCCCTTGGCGGTGGCCGCCTCGTACGTCCGGTGGTGGTAGCCGACGGCCGCCCGCTCCCGGACGATCGAGAAGCGGGCCCCGCGCAGCACCTCGTCGCGCTCGATCAGCTCGGCCAGCCAGTCGTTGATCGCGGGGGTGGCCTCCATGTACGCGGCGGAGAGCCCGCGCATGAACCCCATGTTGAGGACGGACAGCGCCGTCTTCACGTAATGCCGTTCCGGGGCACTGGTGTTGAAGAAGGTACGGATGGACTGCTGGGCGAGATAGGTGTCCTCGCCCTCGCCCAGGCAGACCAGATGCCGCTGCGCGAGCTCCCCGGCGAAGGTGACGGCCAGCTTGTTCCACCACTGCCAGGGGTGGACGGGGATCAGCAGGTGGTCGTCGAGGTCGAGCCCGAGCCCGGACATCGTGGCCGCGAACCGGGTCAGCGTCTCTTCGCCCAGCTCGCCCGCGATCAGCGTTCCGTAGTCGAGCCCGGCGCCCGCGGTGAAGGTGGCGCGGTCGCGGCGGGCGGCGAGCCAGACCAGACGGATGCCGGACGCGGCCTCGGGGGCGTACGCCCGGTACTCGTCCACACCGAAGCCGAGCCGCCCGTTGTTGGCGACGAAGCAGGGGTGGCCCTCGGTCATGCCGGTCTCGATCGCCTGGAACCCGGCCCGGACCAGTTCGGCGGAGGTGACGGGCGGCTTGGTCAGCTTGTACGCGGTACCGGCCAGGGTGGAGGAGATCTCCTCCAGGTAGACCGGCAGGATCTCCGCCGAGAGGCCGAGTGTCGAGCGCAGCTCCACGAAGAACTCGCCCGCGTCCAGCGGGAGTTCACAGCCGTGCCGATGACGGGATATGGAGTCCGGCTCGACCTGCCAGTGGTCGAGGGCGAAGAGCCGCGCGGTGAAGCGGTACTCGCTCGCCGCGTCGTCGCTGCGCACCGCGTAGCGGTCGTCGCCGAGCGGGGCGGGGGTCAGCAGCCGCTCGTGGCTGAACTCGGCGAGCGCCTTGCGGATCAGCAGTCGGTTGGCGGTGGCCCAGTGCTCCGGGGTGAGGTGGGCGACGCTGTCGATGGAGGCGGACATCAGGCCGGGCCTCCGGTCGCTGCGGCGAACTGTTCCCGTGTGCAGGCGCTGAGCAGGGCGTTCTTCTCCGGCTTGGCTATTTCACCCAGCACCTCGAAGCCGACCGCCTTGTTGAGCGCGTGCACCGCGCTGTTGCGCACATCGGGCTCGACGACCACCCGGCGTACGGACGGGTCGGCGAACAGCGTCCGCATCACGGCGGTGATCACGCCGAGCGTGAAGCCGTGCAGCGGCGTGTCGGCCGGGGCGACCAGGAAATGCATCCCGATGTCGCCGGGCTCGGCCTCGTACAACCCCTTGAGCTCGACCTCGGCGGGGTCGTACCGCTCCATCAGGAAGGCCGGCTCCCCGTCGTGCAGCCCGATGAAGGCGTCGTGGTGCGGGTGGGCGGCGATCGCCATGTACTCCCGCTCGACGTCCTGGAGCTCCGCGTCGCCCATCAGCCAGAAGGCGGCCTTGGGGTGGGTGACCCAGCCGTGCACCAGTTCGGCGTCGGCGAGGGGGTCGAGGGCGCGGACAAAGAAGGTGCCGAGGGCGGTGTGCCCGGCGTCGGCACGGTTCTGCGGGCTCATACGGCGAACTCCTGAAAGGCGATGGACTTCTCGACGGGGTAGTACTCACGGCCGAGCAGCTCGCCGATGATGTACGCGTTGCGGTAGGCGCCCATGCCCAGGTCGGGTGAGGTGATCGAGTGCGTGTGGGTGCCCGCGTTCTGCAGGAAGACACCGTGGCCGGTGGTGTCGATGGAGTAGTTGCGGGCCACGTCGAAGCGGCCCCGCCCGTCCCGGCGCAACCGGTCGTCGATGCCCTTGAGGAATGCGGGCGGGCGGTAGCGGTAGCCGGTGGCGAGGATCAGGCCCTCGGTGGTGAGGGTGTAGTCCTTGCCCTGTTCCTCCTGGTGCAGACCCAGCGTGTACGTACCGCTGCTCTCCTCGTAAGTCGCCTTGTTCAGGGAGGAGTTGGTCAGCAGCCGGGTCGGCACCGGGCCGGGCAGGTTCTTCTGGTAGAGCAGGTCGAAGATCGCGTCGATCAGCTCGCCGTCGATGCCCTTGAAGAGGCCCTTCTGTCCGGACTCCAGCCGGTAGCGGGTCTCCTCGGGCAGGGCGTGGAAGTAGTCGACGTACTCCGGGGAGGTCATCTCCAGCGTCAGTTTGGTGTACTCCAACGGGAAGAACCGGGGCGAGCGCGTCACCCAGTTCAGCCGGTAGCCGTGCACATCGATCTCGGAGAGCAGGTCGTAGTAGATCTCGGCCGCGCTCTGCCCGCTGCCGACGAGTGTGATGGACTTCTTCGCCTGAAGAGCCGTCTTCCCTTCCAGGTAGCGGGAGTTGTGCAGGTGGTCGCCCCCCAGTCCCTGACAGGCGTCCGGGACGTACGGGGAAGTGCCGGTGCCCAGCACGAGCCGCGGGGCGCGGAAGACGCCGCCGGTGGCGGTGCGCACGGTGTAGAGCGCGCTGCCCTCGTCGTAGGTGACCGACACGGCGGTCTCGTCGAAGCGGACGCTGCTCAGTCTGGCGGCGGCCCAGCGGCAGTAGTCGTTGTACTCGGTGCGCAGTGGGTAGAAGTTCTCCCGGATGTAGAAGGAGTACAGCCGCCCGCGTTCCTTCAGATAGTTCAGGAAGGAGTAAGGCGACGTCGGGTCGGCCATCGTGACCAGGTCCGACATGAACGGCGTCTGGAGATGGGCGCCTTCGAGGAACATCCCGGAGTGCCATGCGAAGTCCGGCTTGGACTCCAGGAACACCCCGTTCAGTTCGTCGATCGGCTCGGTCAGACAGGCGAGCCCCAGATTGAACGGGCCGAGCCCGATCCCGATGAAGTCGTGGGGGCCGCGGGGATCACGGGGTTCAGGAAGCGCGGTCAAGGGAGTCTCCCAGGTACTGCTCGGCGTGGCCGGAGATCAGGTCGAGTACCGCGGCGATGTCCGGTGCGGTCGTTTCGGGGTTGAGCAGGGTGAACTTCAGGTACTGGCGGCCACCGACCTTCGTGCCGGCGACGACGGCCTCGCCGGAGGCGAAGAGCGCCTTGCGGGCGTGGAGATTGGCCCGGTCGATCTCGGTGGGCGCGGTGACGCCGGACGGGATGTAGCGGAACACCAGCGTGGACAGCCGCGGCTCCACGACGACGTCGAAGCGCGGATCGGCGGCCAGCAGCCGCCAGCCCTCGGCGGCCAGATCACAGACCTCGTCGAAGAGCCGGCCGACACCGTCCGCGCCCATCACGCGCAGCGTCATCCACAGTTTCAGCGCGTCGAATCTGCGGGTGGTCTGCAGCGACTTGTCCACCTGGTTGGGGATGCGTTCGGCGGCCATCCGCTGTGGGTTGAGGTACTCGGCGTGGTACGTGGCATGGCGCAGCGAGGCCCGGTCGCGGACCAGCACGGCAGACGAACTCACCGGCTGGAAGAAGGACTTGTGGTAGTCCACGGTGACCGAGTCGGCGTGCTCGATGCCGTCGAGGAGGTGCCGGCGCGTGGGCGAGGCCAGCAGCCCGCAGCCGTACGCGGCGTCGACGTGCAGCCAGGTGGAGAACTGCCGGCAGAGCGCGGCGATTTCGGGCAACGGGTCGATGGAACCGAAGTCGGTGGTGCCCGCGGTGGCGACGACCGCCATCGGTACGGCGCCTTCGGCGACGCACTGTTCCAGCGCGCGGGCCAGCGCCACGGTCTGCATCCGCTTGTTCCGGTCGACGGGCACGGGGACGACCGAGTCCGGCCCGAGGCCGAGGAGTTTCGCCGACTTCTGGACGCTGAAGTGGCTGCACTCCGAGGTGAGGACGCGCAACCGGGTGAAGTGGTGCGGCGGCGCCTTGGCCTCCTCGCGGGCGAGCAGCAGGGCCTGCAGATTGGACTGCGTGCCGCCGCTGGTGAAGATGCCGTCGGCGGCCGGACCGAGCCCGATCCGCCCCGCGGTCCAGTCGATCAGGCGGCGCTCGATCAGGGTGCCGCCGGCGCTCTGGTCCCAGGTGTCCAGCGAGGAGTTGACGGCCGAGAGCACGGCCTCGCCGAGTACGGCGGGAATGACCACCGGGCAGTTGAGGTGGCCCAGATAGCGGGGGTGGTGGAAGTAGACGGCGTCCTTGAGATAGACGCGGTCGAGCTCGTCGAGGGCGGCGGACGCATCGCCCAGCGGCCGGTCCAGATCGATCGCGTCAACGACGGGAGTGAGCTCGTCGACGGAGATTCCGGTGAACGGCCGGTCTGTGGCGGCGAGTTTGGCTGCGACCCGTTCGACTCCTGCGGTCACGGAGCGTCGGTAGTGCTCCGCGGTCGTGTCGTTGAGCAGGTGCGAACGCATGAAGGGGTCCTCCCGGATGCGGGGAAACTTCATCGGTCCTCAGGGCAGAAGGAAGGGGCGAGGGGCCGATGTCGAAGTGAGGTTAGCCTAACCTAACTTTCTATCGGGTTGTTCCTTGTCCCCCGGGGGGACGCAGAGGTTGTCTGATTTCGCATACGGGTGGCCGCTTCCGGACTGCGGGCCGTGCGCGGCTCTGCTTCTGGGTGCGCGGTGGCCTGAGCGCCGGGGGTGCGCGACGGTCCGCGCGGCTGTGGCGGCCGGGTGCGACCTACGCGTCCGCGGCCGTCGCCGTCTCGCGCAGCTGGTCCTCGGCCATGCCGCGCCGCCAGTATCCGACGAACGTCACGCGCCTGCGGTCGATCCGGCGTTCCTGTACGAGATGGCGGCGCAGTGCCCGTACTTGTGACGACTCACCCGCGATCCAGACGTACGGCGTCCCCTCGGGCAGCTCGGCCGCGCGGACGGCCTCCAGGGCGGAGGGTGCGCCCTCGTCCCGGACGAGCCAGCTGATCCGGGCCGTGGCCGCGGTGTTGAGGGCCTGGCGGTCCTCGGTGTGCTGGACCTCCAGCCAGACCCGGGCCCTCATTCTGGCCGGCAGCCACTCCAGGGCGGCGGACGCGGCGGGCAGTGCGCTCTCGTCGGCCCAGATCAGCACCCAGTCGCTGTCCTGTGGTGGGCGGAAGCGGACGGCAGTGTTGTCCTCGACGGCCGGGCCCAGCGCCTTGAGCGGATCGCCGGGGGACGCGGCGGCGGCCCAGCGGCACGCGGGGCCGCCGTCCCCGTGCAGCGCGAAGTCGATGTCGATCTCGGTCGCCCCGTCGGGTGTGTGGCGCTGGGCGCGCACGGTGTACGAGCGCATGACGGCCCGTACGTTCTCCGGAAGGGCGCGCCAGGTGGCGAACCAGTTGCCGTCGTGATCGACCGGAACGACTGGTTCTGCCTGGCCGGGGTGCGGCAGGAACAGCGACAGGCTCTGGTCGCGGCCCCCGGCGGCGAAGCCGTCCAGTCCGGGGCCGCCGAAGGTGACCCGGAGCATGGAGGGTCCGAGCCGCCGGGCCCGCAGGACGGTCAGGTCGAAGAACCGGAAGGGGGCGATGGGGGGTGCGACGGACGTCGTCATGCGGGGGTCCTCCCAGGAACAGGAAGCGAAGCCGGGAATCGGCCGCCGATGTGTTCGAAGGAAGGTTAGCCTAACCTCATTGAGTATTCGAGGGTCCTGCCGGGCCGCTCACCAGACCAGGACCCCGCCGCCCACCGCCCGGGCCCGCAGGGCGGCGGCGGTGATGTGGGAGAGCCGGGCCACCACGTAGTCCTCCCGGTAGCCGCTGTGCGCGGCCAGCGCCGCCGTGTGCCGGTGGAGCAGCTCGCACTCGGCGAGGAAGTCGTCGATGTCCTCCGGCTCCACGTACAGATCACCGGTGGCCAGCTCCGGGAGGAACCGGGCGCCGAGCGCCCGCGCGGCGTCCGATCCCCACAAGGTGGTCCGGCAGACCTCGGTCCCGGCCATGTCGCTGCCGTCCTCGGGGCCGTCGAGAAGATGCCATTCCCCCTGTTCGTCGTGGACGAAGGTGTGCACCAACAGCGTCATGCCCCGAACTCCCCCCGGCAGCCGTCGAGCCCCTCGACCGTCACCTCGACAGCGCGGTACTCCTCCCAGCGCTCACGGTCCAGCCGCAGCCGCTGCAGAGTGACGGGCGCACCCCGTACCGCGGCGACCTCCAGTCCGTCCGGCAGATATCCGAGCCGGCGCGAGACACCCAGCGAGCGCGGGTTGTCGGTCATGGCGGCCGAGACCGCGGTCCGGGCCCCGAGCCCGGCGAAGGCGAGATGCAGGGCGGCGGCCCGCATCTCGGTGCCGATGCCCTGACGCTGGTGGGCAAGGCCCAGCCACGAGCCGGTGCTGACCTCACCGGTCACGGCGAAGTCCTTTGCCATCACGTCCTGACGCCCGACCACCTGGCCCTCGTGCAGCACGACGAGGCTCAGTGCCCAGTCCCGTACGGACCAGTTGGCGACGGTGGCCAGCACGTGCTGGAACACGCCCTTGCCGCGCTCGGCGGGCGACGCGTCGGTCCAGGGAACGGTGAACGGCATATCGGCCGGCGGGTGCACCCCGTCGACGGCGACCGACGCGAGGTCGTCCAGCAACTCAAGGTCCGGGAGGCGCAGTTCCAGACGCGGCGTGCGGATGCGGAGCCCGTACAGGGGCCAGTGGTGCGGCTTCATGTACGGACTCTGCCGCCCGGGGGCGTGTGGTGTCGAACGAATTGGGCGGCATCTGAGGGGCGACTGGCCCGGTAAGGTGGCGACCTTCGGTCGGCGCAAGCCCCGGAGCCCCGAAGGCGAACGCCCATGACACAGCCCGCCCCGCACCCCGCCCGACTGCGCCTCGATGCCGCGCTGGGCGGCCTGAGCGTCACCTTCCGAGGGATGACCGCCCACCCCGACGAGCACAACTGCGAATGCCACTGGGGCAGCGCACAGGAGCTCGCCCAGCTCAAGGTGGCGGACAAGGAGCTGGACCCCGACCTCCTGCAGCGCACCTGGCGGGCTCCCGACTGGAGCGACCACCCCTCCGTGCTGCGCCGCATCCTGCCCCAGTTCGCCCGGACCCTCGTCGGCGGCCGCATCGAGCCGTTCTTCGGTATGGACGACGTCGGCCGGTCGTTCGCTCGCGGCCACTGGCAGCAGTGGCCCGACGAGCAGGCAGCAGCAGTATGGGAATTCCTCCAGGCATGGTGGTCCCACACGCTCACCGATCCGGCCCCCGCCGTCCCCGCCCACGAACTCCTCGCACTGAACGTCGAGGCGTCCGGCACGCTCGGCCCGTGGCTCGCCCACTGGGAGTCGCTGACCGGCGCCCCGGCCGACCAGCACCTCGCCGAAGCCGCCGACCACTGGGAGCGAGACCTGCTCGGCGACGAACTCCCTTGGGGTGCATGGGAGAACGAGAACGAGGAAGAGAAGTGCGCGGAGCTGACGGCTTGGCTGGTCGGCCACGCCCAGGCTCGGCTCGCCGCCCATGGCGCATCCGACGAACTGCTCCACCGGATACGACTGCTCGGCCTCACCGGTCCCCGCCGCTGGGAGGACCCGCACTGGCCCGGGTATCGCTACTGAGGCGCTGTACTCAACGGCCGGTTTCCGTTGCGCCCGCCACGAGCCGGCTCGTGAAGCCCGCGCGGCACAACCGCTCGTACGCCGCCGTCACCTCGTTGGGGACCGGATCGGCGATCATGAAGCCTTGGGCGGGGTAGACCATGAGGCGTTGCAGCGCGCCGACGAGCATGTCGATCACCAGGCGGTCGTCCTGGATGGAGGCCACGTACTCCTCGAACGTCATCGGGCTCGACGCGCTCACGAACTCGACGCCCGGCCACAGTTTGCGCGCCGTGGCGTGAGCGCGGCGTTCCTCGTACGGCTTGCTGATCAGCAGTACGGACGAGATGTCGGCGCCCGCCTCTTCGAGCAGAGCCCGCGAGAAGCGGATGTTCTCTCCCGTGTTGCGGGCGCGCGGTTCCACGAGCACGGCACTGTCCGGAACGCCGAGCTCAAGCGCCCGCTCCCGGTAGTGGACGGCTTCACCACGGGGCATGCGCTCACGTGTGGTGCGGCTGGTCGCGCCGGTGAAGACGATGAGCGGCATCATGCCGCGCCGGTAGAGATCCGCCGCCGTGTCGGCCACGCCGAGGTCGTGACTTCCCAGTCCGACCGCCACCGAGCAGGGGCGCGGATCATGGTGCATCAGGTGGTGGCTCCAGAGGAGCCGGGCATCGACCCACGCCTGTGCCGAGATCACGACACTTCGCCTCGGTCCTGTGCCGAGTCCGGAACCTTGAAGTCGTAAGCCCATCTGAAGCGGGAGGCGGCGTGCACGCCTATGGCGAACTCGACCACTGCGCCATCCGAGGTGAAGGAGGTTCGGTGAAGTTCAACGACCGGCTCGCCGCTGGGCAGGAGGAGAAGCTTCATCTCCTCGGAGGTGGGGACGCGGGCGAACAACTCTTCCCTCATGTGGTCGATCTCGTAACCCGCGTCGTACAGCACTCGAAAGCCGCCACCTCGACCGGCGGGCCCTGGGGTCGGGTCGACGATGAGAGTGCCCTCCACGTGCTCGGGCCGGTAGTAACTCGTCAAGGTATGGGTGGGGTGCCCGTCTTCCTTCACGAGCCGGGCTCGGGCGTAGACCTCGGCATCAGCCGACAGGCCAAGGGCGGCGGCAACGGAGGGTGGGGCCTGAACGCGGTCGACGGACTGTGTCTGATCGCCTCGGCGGTATGCGCGTCCCGAGGCGACGCGGTCGGCGATGAATGCCACCTCATCGCTGTCGCGCCATTTGGCCTTGTCGTACCGCTCGATGCCGAGCCTTTTGAGGGGAACCAGTGGCCGCACAATCGTGCCGTGCCCGCGTGACGAGGTGACGAGACCTTCAGACTCCAGTGCCTTGTACGCCGCGTGCACTGTGGACTTGGAGCCCTCGCCTGCCGCGACGAGGTCCCTGATGTGCGGCAATTGCTGCCCTGGTGCGTAGTCGCCGTTCCTGATCTTGTCGGCCAGTTTCTCCGCAAGCTCTCGCCACTTGGGCGCCATGCGTCGCTCCTCCCCTCAGAAAGCAGTCAAGCACAGTCCCGAGACTGCTGACAGTCCTGGGACTGCCGGGCATTCTTGTTTGTGTAGTAGTCGTAGTCCTAGGACTGAATAAGGGTGGGGCTGAGAGATGGCTGGCAGCAGCAAGGCACGGCGAAACCTGTCCCGGCTGACGGGCGAACTCGCGACGGACGGTGTCCTTATCATCCCGAAGGCCGACCCCGGTGCGGACGGCGCGGATCTCGTGCCCGGTGCCGCGCTTCGATGGCCGCCGTGTGAGTGCGGGCACTCGTTGTGCCCCGACTACGTGGCTCCGGAGAACGAGGCATGAGGTTCCGCCCGGTTCAGGAAGAGCTCCGCGTCGGCATGGTCGTCTTCGACCGGTCCCACGACATGGTGGGTGTGGTGGATGGACTCGTCGGCCCAGTTGTCAGGTTGTCGCGTCCTACCGGCTTCACCTGGCAGAGCCGTTCGGCCTCCGTACGACCGGGTACCTCGTACGAGCGGCGGCAGCTGCGGGCGATCTCGATGCTGCACCGGCAACGGTTCAAGGGCCTGAAGAGGTGAGCCGCAGATCGGACGGAGACGGCATGCGGACGGGGCGGGCCCGGAACCCGGACCAGCCCCGTACACCGCCCGAAGCGTCAGGCCGGCAGTCCCAGCTCCCGGGCGATCAGCATGCGCTGCACCTCGCTCGTGCCCTCGCCGATCTCCAGGATCTTGGAGTCGCGCCACATCCGGGCCACCGGGTACTCGTTCATGAAGCCGTAGCCGCCGTGGATCTGGGTCGCCTCGCGGGCGTTGTCCACCGCCACCGACGACGAGTACAGCTTCGCGATGGCCGCCTCCTTCTTGAACGGTTCGCCCGCCACCAGGCGCGAGGCCGCGTCACGCCAGCCGACCCGGGCCATGTGCGCCCGTGTCTCCATGTCCGCGATCTTGAACTGGATGGCCTGGTTGGCGCCGATCGGCCTTCCGAAGGCGTGGCGCTCCTTGGCGTACTTCACCGACTCGTCCACACAGCCCTGCGCCAGGCCCGTGGACAGGGCGGCGATGGCGATCCGGCCCTCGTCCAGGATGCGCAGGAACTGGGCGTAGCCGCGCCCCTCCTCGCCCAGCAGGTTCCCCGGGGGAACACGGACGTCGGAGAAGGACAGCTCGCGGGTGTCCGAGGCGTTCCAGCCGACCTTGGAGTACGGGGCGGCGACCGTGAAGCCGGGGGTGCCGGACGGCACGATGATGCAGGAGATCAGCGGGGCGCCGTTCTCCTTGCGGCCGGTCACCGCCGTGACCGTGACCAGTTCCGTGATGTCCGTGCCGGAGTTGGTGATGAAGCACTTGGAGCCGTTGATCACCCACTCGCCCGTCGCCTCGTCGCGCACCGCCGTCGTGCGGGTGCCGCCCGCGTCCGAACCGGCGTCCGGCTCGGTCAGGCCGAACGCGCCGAGCGCCTCGCCCGAGCAGAGTTTCGGCAGCCACTGCCGCTTCTGCTCCTCCGTGCCGTAGTGGTACACGGGCATCGCCCCGAGCGAGACGCCGGCCTCCAGCGTGATCGCCACGGACGAGTCGACGCGGGCCAGCTCCTCCAGGACGATCCCGAGGGCGAGATAGTCGCCGCCCATGCCGCCGTACTCCTCGGGGAACGGCAGCCCGAACAGGCCCATCCGTCCCATCTCCCGCACGATCTCGTACGGGAACTCATGGCGCTCGTAGAAGTCGCCGATCTTCGGCGCGATCACATCGTGCGCGAACTCTTCGACGGTGCGGCGCAGTTCCTCGTGCTCGGCGGTCAGCCGGTGGTCCAGGGACATGGCAGGTGTCACTCCTTGTGGGAGGGGGTTGACCGCACCGAGAGCGCGCGGACGGTACGGGACGGGCTGGGTCGGCCCAGCTGTTCGGCGAGCCACACGCTGGTGGCGGTGAGCGCGTCGAGGTCGACCCCGGTTTCGATGCCGAGGCCGTCGAGCATCCACACGAGGTCTTCGGTGGCGAGGTTTCCGGTCGCGCTCTTCGCGTACGGGCAGCCGCCGAGGCCGCCCGCGGAGGCGTCGACGGTGGTCACACCGTGCTGGAGCGCGGCGAGGGTGTTGGAGAGGGCCTGACCGTACGTGTCGTGGAAGTGCACGCCGATGGTGTCGGTGGGCACGCCCTCCTCGTTCAGCTCGGAGAGCAGGTCCTGCACATGGCCGGGGGTGGCGACGCCGATGGTGTCGCCGAGGGAGAGCTCGTCGCAGCCGAGGTCCAGCAGCGCCTTGGCGACCCGGACGACCTGGTGGAGGGGGACGGGCCCCTCCCACGGGTCGCCGAAGCACATCGACAGATAGCCGCGGACATGCACCTTGTCGGCCTTGGCCCGTGCGACGACCGGTTCGAACATGGCGAGCGACTCGTCGACGGTGCGGTTGAGATTGCGGGCGGCGAACGTCTCGGTCGCCGAGCCGAACACGGCGATGCGGCGGGCGCCGAGCGCGAGTGCCCGGTCCAGTCCGCGTTCGTTCGGCACGAGTACGGGCAGGGCGACGTCCCCGATGTCCCCCAGGAGCGGGAACAGGTCCTCCGCGTCGGCCAGTTGGGGCACCCACTTCGGGTGCACGAAGCTGGTCGCCTCGATGGTGGTCAGGCCCGACGCGGCGAGGCGGTGGATGAACTCCGCCTTCACCCAGGTCGGCACGACGGCCTTCTCGTTCTGCAGCCCGTCGCGGGCGCCGACCTCGTGGACGCGCACCCGTGGGGGCAGGTCCTGGGCGGGCACGATCATGGGCAGGGTGCGGGATGTCATGCGTCCTCCCCGGGAGCTCCGGTGGGCGCCACCACGGCCAGGACCTGGTCCATGGCGACCGTGGCACCGGCGATGACATCGAGCTCGGTCACGGTCCCGGCGTGCGGGGCGGAGATGACGTGTTCCATCTTCATCGCCTCGACGACGAGCAGGCTCTGACCGGCCACGACCTCGTCCCCGACCGCCACCTTCACGACGGTGACGGTGCCGGGCATGGGCGCGGCGAGCGTGTCCGCCCCGGAACGGGCGGCACCGGCCAGCGCCGCCTCCACCGGGTCGTGGTCCTGGACGTGCCAGGTGTCGCCGTCGCGGCCCAGCCAGGTCCCCTCCGGAGAGGCCGCGTGGGCGAACGTGTGGGTGACACCGGCGAGTTCGAGGACGATCCGGTGCGCGGTCAGCTCCACCGTCCGCGCCGTCTCCCTGCCGCCGGGCATCGGGGCCGGCGGACCGCAGGCGCCCGTCGCGGGCTCCGGCGGCTGCGCGCCCTCCCCGACGTGGCCGAACGTCAGCTCGGTGCCCGCCGGGCAGGTGCGCAGCGAGACCTGGACGGGGTCGTGGCCCGGCAGCCGGAAGTGGCGCACCGTGAAGGCCGGGGTGCCGCCCAGCCGCCAGCCACTCGCCACCGAGAACGGGTCCACCCAGGCCGTGGCGGGCCCGGCCGCCGGTACGCCCTGCCGCAGCAGTGCCGCCGCCGCGTAGACCTCCTCGGGCACCCCCTCCGGCACCAGCCCGTCGACCTCGCGTTCCACCAGACCGGTGTCCAGATCGCCGGCCACCACGGCCGGGTGGGCGAGCAGCCGGCGCAGGAAGCCCGCGTTCGTCGGGACGCCGAGGATCACCGTGTCCGCGAGCGCCGCACGCAGTCGGCGCAGGGCGGCGGCGCGGTCGGGGCCGTACGCGATGACCTTCGACAGCATCGGGTCGTACAGGCTGCCGACCTCGCCGCCCGCGCCGAGCCCGGAGTCCGTCCGCACGCCGTTGCCCTGCGGCTCGTGCAGTGCGAGCACCGTGCCGCCGGACGGCAGGAATCCGCGGGACGGGTCCTCCGCGCAGATCCGGGCCTCGATCGCGTGGCCGGTGAGCCCGATGTCCTGCTGCGCGTAGGGGAGTCGCTCGCCCGCCGCGACCCTGAGCTGCCACTCCACCAGGTCGAGGCCGGTGATCAGCTCGGTGACCGGGTGCTCGACCTGGAGGCGGGTGTTCATCTCCATGAAGTAGTACGAGGCGGGGTCGTTGCCCGGGACGATGAACTCCACCGTGCCCGCGCCCACGTATCCGCAGCTGCGGGCCGCCTGGACGGCCGCCTCGCCCATCGCCACCCGGGTCTCCTCGTCGAGCAGGACGGACGGCGCCTCCTCGATGATCTTCTGGTGGCGGCGCTGGAGCGAGCACTCGCGCTCACCGAGGTGGACCACGTTGCCGTGGGCGTCCGCCAGGACCTGGATCTCGATGTGCCGGGGGCGGTCGATCCACCGCTCCACGAGCAGGGTGTCGTCGCCGAACGAGGCCCGTGCCTCACGCCGGGCGGCGGCGATCTCGTCCGCGAGCAGCGTCTCGTCGCGCACCAGCCGCATGCCCTTGCCGCCGCCGCCCGCCGAGGGCTTCAGCAGCACCGGCGTCCCGATCTCACGGGCGGCATCGCCCAGTTGGGCATCGCTGAGCCCGCTCCCCGACGAGCCGGGGACCACCGGCACCCCGGCCGCCGCGACCGTCTCCTTGGCCCGGATCTTGTCGCCCATCAGTGAGATGGCGTCGGCGGGCGGGCCGATGAAGACCAGCCCCGCCTCCGCGCACGCCCGCGCGAAGCCCGCGTTCTCGGCGAGGAACCCGTACCCGGGATGGACGGCCTGCGCGCCGCTGCGACGGGCCGCGTCCAGCAGCGCGGGCACGCTCAGATAGCTCATCGAGGCGGGCGCGGGCCCGATCCGTACCGCCGTGTCGGCCTCCCGCACATGCCGGGCGTCCGCGTCCGCGTCGCTGAAGACGGCGACCGAGCGGACGCCGAGCTCGCGCAGCGTACGGATGACACGTACCGCGATCTCGCCGCGGTTGGCGACAAGAACGGTGTCGAACATCGTCATCTGTTCCTCACATCCGGAAGACGCCGAAGCCGGGCGCCGCAGGGGCCTTCTGGGGGAGTGGGGCGTTGGCGCACGCGGTCAGGGCGAGCCCCAGCACCTGCCGGGTCTCCATCGGGTCGATCACACCGTCGTCCCAGAGCCGGGCCGTGGCGTAGTACGCGTTGCCCTGGGTCTCGTACTGCTCGCGGATCGGGGCCTTGAATGCCTCCTCGTCCGCCGTGCTCCAGTCGTCGCCCAGCTGGTCGCGCTTGACCGTCGCGAGGACGGACGCGGCCTGCTCGCCGCCCATGACGGAGATCTTCGCGTTCGGCCACATCCACAGGAAGCGCGGCGAATAGGCCCGCCCGCACATGGAGTAGTTGCCGGCCCCGTACGAACCGCCGACCACCACCGTCAGCTTCGGCACGCGGGTGCAGGCGACCGCCGTCACCATCTTGGCGCCGTGCTTGGCGATGCCGCCCGCCTCGTAGTCGCGCCCCACCATGAAGCCCGAGATGTTCTGCAGGAAGACCAGCGGAATGCCGCGCTGGTCGCACAGCTCGATGAAGTGGGCGCCCTTCTGGGCGGACTCGGAGAACAGGATGCCGTTGTTGGCGACGATGCCGACGGGGTGGCCGTGGACATGGGCGAAGCCGGTGATCAGCGTCGTCCCGTACTCCGCCTTGAACTCGGCGAAACGCGAGCCGTCCACCACCCGGGCGATCACCTCCCGTACGTCGTACGGCGTGCGGGAATCGACCGGGACGGCCCCGTACAGCCCGGCGGGATCGACCTTCGGCTCGTCGGCCGGCCGCACCGGCCACGGAAGCGTCCCGCGCTCCGGCAGCGTGGCGACGATGTTCCGCACGATCCGCAGCGCGTGCGCGTCGTCCTCGGCGAGATGGTCGGTCACCCCCGACGTACGGGAGTGCACCTCGCCGCCGCCCAGCTCCTCGGCCGTCACGACCTCGCCGGTCGCGGCCTTCACCAGCGGGGGACCGCCCAGGAAGATCGTGCCCTGGTTCCTTACGATCACGGCCTCGTCGCTCATCGCGGGGACGTACGCCCCGCCTGCCGTGCACGAGCCCAGCACCGCCGCGATCTGCGGGATCCCGGCCCCCGACATCCGGGCCTGGTTGTAGAAGATCCGCCCGAAGTGCTCCCGGTCCGGGAAGACCTCGTCCTGCATCGGCAGGAAGGCCCCGCCCGAGTCGACGAGATACAGGCAGGGCAGCCGGTTCTCCAGGGCCACCTCCTGGGCGCGGAGGTGCTTCTTCACGGTCATCGGGTAGTACGTGCCGCCCTTGACGGTGGCGTCATTGGCGACGATCACGCACTCCCGCCCGCTGACCCGCCCGATCCCGGCGATCACCCCGGCCGCCGGGGCGGCGCCCCCGTACAGCCCCTCGGCCGCCAGCGGGGCCAGCTCCAGGAACGGCGATCCCGCGTCGAGCAGGGTGTCCACCCGGTCCCTGGGCAGCAGCTTGCCGCGCGCCACATGCCGGGCGCGGGCCCTCTCACCCCCGCCGAGCCTGGCCGTGGCGAGCCGCTTGCGCAGCTCGTCGGCGAGCGCGTGATGCGCCGCCTCGTTGGCCTGCCAGGCCTCGGAGGCGGGATCGGCCGCGCTCGCCAGCACCGGTGCCTGCTGCATCGTGTCGAGCCCCCTTGCCCGTACCGCAGTGGTTAATGAGCGTTAACGTCTTCCTTCAGGTTAACGACCGCTAACCCGCCTGTCTAGAATCGAATCCATGACCACCAGGACCGACGCCCCCACCCGCCGCGAGCAGATCCTCAAGGAGGCCGCCCGCCTCTTCGCCGAGCGCGGCTTCCACGGCGTCGGTGTCGACGAGATAGGTGCCGCCGTAGGGATCAGCGGCCCCGGCCTCTACCGGCACTTCCCCGGCAAGGACGCGATGCTCGCCGAGCTGCTGGTCGGCATCAGTGAGCGGCTGCTGGCGGGCGGGCGGCTGCGCGTGTCGGAGGACGCGGCCTGCGAGGACGGCTCCCCGCAGGCCCTGCTCGACGCGCTCATCGAGGGGCACATCGACTTCGCCCTCGACGACCGCCCCCTGATCACCCTCCACGACCGGGAGCTGGACCGCCTCCGGGAGGCCGACCGCAAGCGGGTCCGCCAGCTCCAGCGGCAGTACGTCGAGGTGTGGGTGGAGGTGGTCCGCGCGCTGTATCCGGAGCTGCCCGAGCACGAGGCCCGCGCCGCCGTCCATGCCGTCTTCGGGCTCCTGAACTCGACCCCGCACCTGGGCCGCCCCGGCGCGCAGCCGGACCGCGCGGACACGGCGGCGCTGCTGCACCGGCTGGCGCGCGGGGCGTTCGAGGCGGCGGCGCGGGCGTAAGTCCGGCCGTGGCGCCGGGTCCTACGCCCCCGGTGGGTGCGTCATCGGCCGTGCGCGGCACCATTTCCGCCGGCCCTTTGTATATATGAATGTATGCGAAAAGGAAGAAGCGGCTCCTCAAATTCCCCTTCCTTTTCCTCGGCGAGCTCCGCAGGTCGGAGTGTCGCGGTGACCCTCAGGCATATGGTTTGAGCTGTCTCGCCCACGCCTGATGGGGAACTTAAATGAAAACATGTCAGGTTTCGGTCGTTGTCCCCTGTTTCAATGAGGACGAGGTGATCGAGGCATTTCACCGTGCGCTGATCTCCGTCCTCGAACCGACGCGGCGGACCTTCGAGATCTGTTATGTCGACGACGGCAGCAGCGACCGGACCAGAGCTCGGATCGGATCGCTCGCCGTAGCGGACCGACGGGTCCGCTACACCTCCTTCAGCCGCAATTTCGGCAAGGAGGCCGCCATGCTCGCGGGGCTGCGCATGTCCCGCGGCGATGCCGTCGTCCTCATGGACGCCGACCTCCAGCACCCGCCCGAACTGCTGCCCCGCATGCTGGAGCTGCGGCGGCGCGGCTACGACCAGGTCGTCGCGCGGCGGGACCGCACGGGCGAAGGCGCCCTGCGCACCGTTCTCAGCGCCGCCTACTACCGGGCGATGGGCCGGTGCATGGACGTCGAGGTCGTCGACGGCGAGGGCGACTTCAGGCTGCTGTCGCGCAACGCCGTGGACGCCGTGCTCGCGATGCCCGAGACCAATCGGTTCTCCAAGGGGATCTTCTCCTGGATCGGCTTCGACACCGTCAGCTTCACCTACCAGAACACCCAGCGCGCGGCGGGACGTTCGAAGTGGGGCGGCCGACGGCTGCTCAACTACGGGATCGACGGCCTGATCTCGTTCAACAGCCGCCCGCTGCGCCTGGCCATCCACGTCGGCCTCGCACTCGCGCTGGCCGCGCTGGGATACGCCCTGTGGATCATCGCCGAAGTCGCCCTGCACGGGGTCGGCGTGCCCGGCTACACCACCCTGCTGACGGCTGTCGTGGCGCTCGGCGGAATCCAGCTCGCCACGCTCGGCATCATCGGCGAGTACGTGGGACGCATCTACTACGAGGTGAAACGCCGCCCCCACTACGTGGTGCGCGAAACGAACGAATCCCCGCACGTTGCGCCGGTCGACATTCCGGCAGAGGTCCGTTCGGGCCCGCCCGCCACCGGGGCCAGGAGACCGCGCGCGGGGCGCACCGGGTCGACCGCGATCGGGGCATCGAGATTCCGTACCGTACGCCAGTTCATCATTTTCGGAATGATCGGCGTCGTCAATACGGCGGTATACCTGGCGGTGTACGTCTCACTGAACACCTGGATTCCCTATCTTGCCGCGCACGTCATCGGATACGCGGTCAGCATCGTGGGATCGTTCCTGCTCAACTCGTACATCACCTGCCGTACGAAACCGACCTGGCAGGCCTTCGCCCGGTATCCCCTGTCGAGCGTCGTCAATCTCGTGCTCACCGGAATTCTGCTCTACCTCGGCGTGAGCGGGCTGGGCATGGACAAGAACATCGCCGCCGTGGCCGCGGGAATCCTCGCCACCCCCTTCTCGTTCCTCCTCGCCCGCTGGGCCATCGACTCGGGCGCCGCCCTGGCCCGGCAGAGCACCGGCCCGGCCGAGAGCCGCGCCCGGCACCCCATCCCCTGAACCCCGCACCTCCCGCACCCCCACCCCCGCATCCACACCGCCCGGACCTCTCGGTGCGCAGGACGCGAGCAACGTACGAAGGGCACCAGTGCACATGACCGCGGACACGTCCAAGACCGCTGACACACAGAAGGAGAGCGAGGGGTCCCCCCGGCAGGCCCGTCCGGGCCCCGCGCGGCGGTGGGCGTCGATCTGGACGGTGGCCCTCGCCCTGGTACCGCTCACCCTGCTCGGCGCGGCCTTCTGGATCGGCCGCCTGGTCCGCCCGGGAGGAGACGACTGGTGCTTCCTGCCGGTCGTACGGGACGACGGTGCCTCCGGGATGATCGCGAAGTTCTTCCTCCACGACAACGGACGCATCGCCAACGCCTTGCTGGTCATCGCGTACGGAGCCTTCGGCGTCGCGGGTCATCAGTGGTTCGCCCTGGTCAGCGGGGTGCTCATGCTGGGCATCCTCTGGGTGCTGACCGCCTCCGCGCTCCGCAGGGCCCGGCTGACCGCGCCGCGCGGGCTCGCGCTGCTGGTGGCCGCGATGACGGCGGTGGTCTTCTTCTTCGCGACGCCCAACCCGTACAAGACGTTCTACTGGCCCGCCTCCTCCGTCTCGCACACCGTGTCACCGGTGCTGGCCTGCGCCGCCGTGATCCCGCTGCTGCGCGCACGGACCGGGCGGGGGCGCGACTTCGCGGTGGGCATCGCCTTCGTGGCCGGAGTCTTCATCGGCACGCTGTCGGAGGAGACGGCGGTCGTCGCGTTCGTCGTGCTCGCCGCCGCGCTGCTGCTCAGCCACTGGATGACCCCCGGTCCCGGCCGGATCCACGCGCGCTTCTGGTGCGTGTTCGCCTTCGCCGGGGTGGCGGTCGGCAGCGCCATCCTGTACCTGTCGCCCGGCGCACGCAGCCGGCGCGCACGGTTCGGCGCCGACAGCTCCTCCATGTTCGGCCCGGAGGCGCTGACCACGGGACTGCGGGCGTTCGGGCACATCCTGGGGACGATCCTCACGACCTGGCAGTACCTGGGAGTGTTCGCCGTCGGCGTGCTGCTGGGCCTGCTGGTGCGCGGCACCGGACAGGGAACGGACGTGCCCGGCGGATCCCTGCGCCGCAGGCCCTTCCTCCTGATCCTCACCGGCTGCGTCACCTTCCTGGTCTCCGGCTACCTCTGCACGGTCGTCGCCTACCCCGCCTTCGGGGCGAGCGTGGTGTACGCGTCCCGCGTCTGGGGCGACTTCCTCCTGCTGTACGTGATGCTCCTGGTCGGGATCGGCGCCCTGCTGGGACGGGCGCTGCGGGCCCGCCGGTGGGGGATCCGTACGGCGACGGCGGTGGCCGCCGGCGCCGCATGCGCCCTGGCCTGCGTCGGCCTGGCCGTTCCGCTGCACCAGCTGGAGCGGAAGATGGACGTGCGCGCCCAGCGCTGGGACCGCCAGGACCACTTCCTGAGGACCCAGGCGGCGCGCGGCGCCCAGGTGCTTCCCTACACACCGGTGTCGGTCAGCGGAATGGGGGAGCCGTTCGGCAACCACGGCAAGAATCAGTGGCCGGCGCGGTGCGTCGCCCAGTACTACCACCTCAAGAAGATCACGTACTCGACCCGCCTTCCCTGAGCGGCAGTTCCGTCCGTCGTGCAGGACACCCGGCACACTGCGCACACCTGACGGCACAATGGGTGCATGCCGATACCCAGCCGTGCCGCCCTCGTCGAACACCTCGTCCGTACGCGTATCGCCGGAGACGTCGCCACACCCCGCGACAACAACCTCTCCCACTACCGCAAGCTCGCCAACGGCGACCGCCACTACTGGCTGGGTCTGGAACTGGGCGACCGGTGGTGCGACGAGCAGGACGTGCTGGCCGTGATGGCCGAGCGCTGCGGGGTCAGCGACGACCCGGAGCACCGGTTCGGGCAGGACACCATCGACCCGGAGCTGACGGTCGACGCACTGGAGCGGATGGCGGCGCGGCTGCGGAAGGCGGCGGCGGGCACGGAGCGGGTGCTGTTCGCGACGGGGCACCCGGGCGGTCTGCTCGATGTCCACCGGCAGACCGCCCAGGCGCTGCGGGCCGCCGGCTGCGAGATCGTACGGATTCCCTCGGGGCTGGTGGCCGACGAGGGCATGGTGTTCCAGTTCGCGGACGTCGCGGTGCAGGAGCGCGGCGCGACGCTCTGGCACACCCACTCGCCCGCCCCGATGGCGGCCGTCCTGGACGGCCTGGAGCGCGAGGGCCGGCCGCTGCCGGACCTGGTGGTCGCCGACCACGGCTGGGCGGGGTGCGCGGCGCAGCGCGGGCTGGACGCGATGGGGTACGCGGACTGCAACGACCCGGCGCTGTTCCTCGGCGAGGCGGAGGGGACGCTCCAGGTGGCCGTTCCGCTGGACGACCATGTGCTGGACCCGCGGTTCTACGACCCGCTGACGGACTATCTGCTGGACGCGGCGGGTCTGATCTGACGCCGGCCGGTCCGGGTTCGACCGGTCCGGGTTCGGCCGGACCGAGGCAAGCCGGACCCAGGGGCCGGAGCCCCTGGGGGACGTATCAGCCCCGGGGGACGCGGACCACGCCCTCCTGGATGACGGTGATCGCCAGTCGGCCGTCCTGGGTGTAGATACGGGCCTGGCCGAGCCCGCGCCCGCCGGACGCGGACGGCGACTCCTGGTCGTACAACAGCCATTCGTCGGCCCGGAACGGCCGGTGGAACCACATCGCGTGGTCCAGGCTCGCCCCGACCACGTCGCCGACCGCCCAGCCCCCGCGCCCATGGGCCAGGAGCACCGAGTCGAGCAGCGTCATGTCGGAGACGTACGTCGCCATGCAGACATGCAGCAGCGGGTCGTCGGCGAGCTTGCCGTTGGTGCGGAACCACACCTGGGAGCGGGGTTCGCGCGGTTCGCCGACCGTGCCGAAGGGCGGGGCGTCCACGTACCGCAGGTCGACCGCGGCCCGCGCCTCGATCAGCCGGTCCACGACCCCCGGATCGCTGAAGCGGTCCGCGTACCGGGGCAGCATCTGCGCGGCCGTGGGAAGCGTCTCCGGGTCCGGGGCGGGTGGCATGTCCGCCTGGTGCTCCAGGCCCTCCTCGTACGTCTGGAAGGACGCCGAGAGATGGAAGATCGGCTGGCCGTGCTGGACGGCGACGACCCGGCGGGTGGTGAAGGACCGGCCGTCCCGGATGCGGTCGACGCTGTAGACGATCGGCGCGCCCGGGTCGCCCGCCCGCAGGAAGTAGGAGTGCAGGGAGTGGGCGGTGCGTTCGGCGGGGACGGTACGGCCCGCAGCGACCAGGGCCTGGGCCGCGACCTGGCCGCCGAAGACGCGGGGTACGACCGCCGAGCGGCTCGTCCCCCGGAAAATGTCCCGCTCGATCTGCTCCAGGTCGAGCAGATCGAGCAGGGAATCAAGTGCTGAGCTCATGGAGAGAACGTAACCGCTCTACAGGCCCATGGACTTGGCGATGATCGACTTCATGACCTCGCTGGTGCCGCCGTAGATGCGGTTGACCCGGTTGTCCGCGTAGAGACGGGCGATCGGGTACTCGTTCATGTAGCCGTAGCCGCCGTGCAGCTGGAGGCAGCGGTCGATCACGCGGTGCGCGACCTCGGTGCAGAACAGCTTCGCGGAGGCGGCCTCGGCGGCGGTCAGCTCACCGGCGTCGTGGGCCTCGATGGCGCGGTCGCAGACGGCCTCGGCGGCGTCCACCTCGGCCTGGCAGGCGGCCAGTTCGAACTTGGTGTTCTGGAACGACGCGACGGTCTTGCCGAAGACGGTGCGCTCCTGCACATAGCTCTGGGCGAACCGGACGGCGGCCTTGGCCTGGGCGTACGCGCCGAACGCGATGCCGAGGCGCTCCTGCGGCAGGTTCTGGCCGAGGTAGGAGAAGCCCTTGTTCTCCTCGCCGAGGAGGTCCTCGACCGGCACCTTGACGTCGACGAACGCCAGCTCGGCGGTGTCGGAGGTGCGCAGCCCCAGCTTGTCGAGCTTGCGGCCGACCGAGTAGCCCTCGGCCTTGGTGTCGACGACGAGGAGGGAGATGCCGTGCCGGCGGTCGTCCGCCTTGGGCGCGTCGGTGCGGGCGCAGACGATGACCCGGTCGGCGTGGACGCCACCGGTGATGAACGTCTTGGCGCCGTTGAGGATGTAGTGCGTGCCGTCCTCGGAGAGCTTGGCGGTGGTCTTCATGCCCGCCAGGTCGGAACCGGTGCCCGGCTCGGTCATGGCGATGGCGTACATCGTCCTGCCGCTGACGAAGTCCGGCAGCCAGCGCTTCTTCTGCTCCTCGGTGGCGTACGCCTTGATGTACGGCAGGCAGAGCAGGACGTGCACACCGGAGCCGCCGAAGTTGACGGCCGCGCGGGCGCACTCCTCGGAGATGATCGCCTCGAACTTGAAGGACTCCACACCGGCGCCGCCGTACTCCTCCGGCACCTCGATGCCGAATATGCCCAGCTCGGCGAGCTTGTAGTAGAAGTCACGGGGCACCTGGCCCGCCGCGAACCACTCGTCGTAGACGGGGGCGACCTCGGCCTCGATGAAGGCGCGGATGGTCTCCCGGAACGCCTCGTGGTCCTCGTTGAATACCGTACGGCGCACGGGGTGCCTCCTTGGTCAGCTTCGATCGGCTTCGGGCGAGCTTCAGGCGAGCTTCGGCCAGGCTGGCTAAGCGCTTGCTCAGTCCTGGTCAAAAGTTACCCGGCGGTCATCGACGCTGTCCAGGGTGATGCTCAGCACGCCCGAGCCGACCTTCCGGCCGCGGACGCGCCTACTGGGGCTTGAAGGAGCGGATCTGGTAGTTCCCCTGGAGGTTGCCGCCGCTCCCGGCGGACGTGGATCCGGCCCGGGAGTTGTAGTTGGTCTTGGTGTAGTACTGCACGCGGTGCCCGGTCCCGTTCCAGACGGAGCGGACGTTCTGGCCCCGCTGGATGAAGGAGCAGCCGTCGGCGGTATTCGCCCGCTGCTTGTCCGACCACTGGCAGCGGGTGCCACCTCCGTTCCAGTCGCTGTAGATACAGAAGTGGCCGGGGCTGCAGTTGTAGGACGCCGCGGCGCTCTCGACGGTGGCGTTCTCGGCTGCTGTGGCCGCGGCGGGCCCGGTGCCGAGTCCCAGTGCCAAGGCGAGCGAGGCGACGGCGAGCGCGGTGATGCGGTTCATGGAGAATCCCCTTCATTCCCGTGCGTGACGAGGTAGGCACTCTTGGTGATCGGAACCGTGTCACGGCTGTTGTCGCCGAAGCCAGGGCGGAGGGAGGGGCGCCCGAAGCGTGCGTCACGGCTCGGGACGCCCCTGTGTACACCGGCGCGCACGGTCGGCGTTCGCCTGCCCGGACTACGGGGTCATGGGTGCAGGCTTCACGGGGTCACCGCGTGCGGTAGGCGTCGATGACGGTCTGGGTGAGGGTGTTCCCCTCGGTGTCGGTCAGCGCGGCACGCAATGAGACGCCGGTGCCCGCGCGCGGGTTGTGGATCGTGACGGCGCCCCGCTCGACCGGGACCCGGGTCCACGACGTGCCACCGTCCACGGACACCGAGACCGCCACCGAACGTGTGCGTCCGTTCGCGGCGGCGCCCAGCACGGTGACCGGGACACGGAGCGTCTCGTTCGCCGCCGCGGTGCCGGCCGGGCTGAGTTCGGGCGAGAACCGCACGGCGCTCACCGGCACCGGGACCGGGCCCTTCGTCGTGTCCGAGGTGAAGGTCCACGACGTGGTCACCCGCGTGGCGACGCCGGGTGCGCCGGCGCGCTTCACCGTGCTGGTGAGCCGGTACGCCGCGCGCCCCGGCGCCACGGTGAACCCGGCCTTTCCGGGGGTGCCGGACTTCGTCCCGACGCGCACACCGTTGCGGTGCAGAGTGGTCGACGCCGTGTCGTACGACGGTGACGACGGCACGTGGCCGTCCCCGTCGGCGAGCAGCGGGACATCGACGGCGAGCCGGTTGCCCTCGCGCACGACGCCGGGGCGATCGGTGAGATCGGGGCCGAAGACGGCGTTGTCGAAGGTGTGGGTGGTCGTACTTCCGGCGCGCACGGCGATGCCGTCGGCGCTGTAGCGGTTCGATGCCGCGCCGGGCGCGGTGGGGGCCCAGTACGTGATGTCCCAGGTGCCGCGTTCAGGCGTCACGAGGTAGGTGGCGGTCGCGGGGGTCGACAGGGGCTGAGTGACGCCCAGGGTCGGTCCGGCGGTGGGTTGCAGGTCGACGGTCGCCCTCCCCTCGGTGCCCGGCCGCGCCGCGCCGCGGATCCGCACGGTGGCCAGGTCCTTCGCGGCGGGGTGCCGGACGAGCCCGGTCAGGGCGCGGCTGCGGGTGAAGGTGTGGCCGAGCGCGTAGCCGACGGTCTCGGTCGTCCAGTAGGAGTCGAACCACTGCTTCACCGATCCGGGTTCGCTGTCGGGGCCCAGGTGCGCGACGCGCAGGTTCGGTGTGCCGTTGACCAGGTTGGCGCTCCGGACCGCGCCGGCGTGCTTGACCTCCACGAACATCACACTGTGCTGGAACCTTGCGGAGCGGTCGGGCGGAGTCACGTCGACAGGGGCGGTGGTCCGCGCGTCGACGGTGATGGTGGTGTCGTGGTCGAGGTCGAGGCGCGGCTGGACGACCCAGTCCGTGCCGTCCGCCGCCGTGCCGGTGGTCAGGGCACTGTCCAGTAGATACCGGCCCTTGGGCAGACGCACGGTGGTCGTGCCGGAGGCGTCGTACGGCTGGACGGCCTCGTCGGCACCCGGCCCGGAGACTCCGGTGACGTGGGTGGTGTAGTCCGCCGTCCTGTGGCCGGTGCGGTCGAGGTGATTGATCGTGAGGGTGTACGTCGTCGGCTCCGCGGCGAAGGCGGCGGTGTTCCACGCGGGCGTCGTGCTGCCGACCAGGGCGACGGTGAGAGCGAGTGTCCGGAGCGCGCTCCGGCGGGGTACGGAAGAACTGTTCATGACTTGCACTGCGCTGCCGGGCGTCGGCGTTCCCGTGAGCTGAGTCACACAGGGTGCGGGGCGTGCCCCGGGAAGGCATGCGTGTGGCGCACGTCACCGGAACCGGCGCAACGGACGCGGCAGTGCAGAGTGTGGAATCACTCATGAGGAATCGCTTGCGCCGCGGAGACCGCGACGCCCTGGGGGAGCTGTACGACGAGCACGCCCAAGTGGTGTACCGCTATGCCCTGCGGGTGACGGGCGACTGGGCGGAGGCCGAGGACGTCGTCTCGGCGACCTTCCTGGAGGCGTGGCGCAGCCGGGAGAAGCTGCGCCCCGACGGGGACGGTCTGCGCCCGTGGCTGCTGGGCATCGCCACCAACATCATGCGCCGCAACGCACGCGCACGCCGATGCCGCGAGATCGCGCTCGCCCGCGTCCCGGAACGCGGCTCGATCCCGGACTTCGCCGACGACCTCGTCACGCACCTCGCTGACACCGAGCAACTGCGTGCCGCGCACGCCGCTCTCGCCCGCCTGCGGCGCCGGGACCGGGAGGTCTTCACGCTGGTGGTGTGGGCCGGCCTGGACTACGCGGCAGCGGCCGAGGCGCTCGGCGTGGCGGTCGGCACCGTCCGCTCGCGCCTGTCCCGCGCCCGCACCCGACTGCGCGAGCTCACCGAGGTCGAAACCCGCGCCACACGCGCGCCGGACACGCGGGCCGGAACCGAACGGCCACCCGCGGCGGTGAACAGAGCCCCCACCACCAGCACCCCTGCCACCCCCGACAAGCCCCTGCCGGGCCGCACCCCCGTGGCCCCGTTGCTGACCCAGGAGACCCACGGATGAACCTCACCTCGCGGCGCCGTACGCACCACCGGTCCGAGGAGACCGAACGCCCCGGCCTCACCGCGCTGTTGCCCCCGCCGTCGGTCCCCGGCCTGGACCCCGACCGTGAGCTGCTGCTGAAGGAAGCGCTGCTGCGCGAGGCCGCCGTCGCCGAACCGCGTGGCGGCCTCGCCCCCCGGGTCTCGCGCCCGCGCCGACGTCTGGTCCGGGTCATGGTGCCCGCTGTCGCCTGCGCCCTGGCGGTCGGCGGCGTGGTGGTGGTCAACCTCGCGGACTCGCCGGGGCACGGCCCCACCGCGGTCTCGGGCGGCCGCACCCCCGGCACGTCCGAAGCGGCACAGCTCCTCGACCACATCGCACTCGCCGCCGCCGGGCAGAAGCAACCGACGGTCCGCGCCGACCAGTTCGTGTACATCGAGAGCAAGGTCGCCTTCGCCGGGCAGAGCGCCGGGGGCGGCAAGGTGACCACGCCTCCCGCGCACACGCGGCAGGTGTGGCTGTCCGCCGACGGCAGCCGCCCCGGCCTGCTGCGCGAGGAGGGCGAGCCCGACTCCTCGCTCGGCGGCGACGCACCGGTCTACGACCTCGACGGCCGAGGGGCGACACCCCGGCCGCGCACCGCGCACAAGAAGGCCGCGTCGATCAGCGACCCCACACACGAGTACGTCGCGTCGCTGCCCACCGACCCGGACGCCCTGCTGAAGCTGATCCGCGACGAGACCCACGGGCAGGGCCAGGACCCGGACCAGCGAGCGTTCACCGCGATCGGCGACCTGCTGGCCGAGACCTGGGCACCCCCGCAGGTCGGCGCCGCGCTCTACAAGGCCGCCGCGAAGATCCCCGGAGTCACGGTGATCGATGCGGCCACCGACGCCGCAGGGCGCGAGGGCGTCGCCGTCGCCCGTACGGCACACGGGCAGCAGACGCAGTGGGTCTTCGACCGAACCACGTACGCGTTCCTCGGCGAGCGCACGGTCCTCACCGAATCCGGCGACGCCGGCCCGGCCGGAACCGTTGTCGGCATCTCCGCGGTCCTCAACAAGGCCGCAGTCGACCGTACCGGCGAGATTCCCGCCCCGACGACGGCGTAACACGGCAGCCCCGCACACCCGCGCGGCCTGAACAGCCCCGTCCTCCGCTCCGCCTTTGCTGTGGGCCGGGGACGGGGCGTTCAGATGGGGAAGTTGTCGTCCTTGACCGCGGCGACGAAGGCCGACCAGCCGGCCGCCGGGAAGACGAGGGCGGGGCCGTGCGGGACCTTGGAGTCGCGGACGGGGACGCCGGAGGGGTGACCGTCCAACACCTCGATGCAGCTGTCGTTCGCGCTTGAGCTGTACGACGACTTGCGCCAGCGGCTCAACGTGGACGCGTCCAGGACGGCGCGGTCAGTCATGGTGTCCGTACTCCTTCGCGGTCGCCCTCAGCAGGGCCTGCGACTCCTTCAGCGGCAAGGCATCGCTCAGGGCCAGATCGTATCGGCTCTGCAACTTCCGTACCACGGACGGAGAGTCCTGCACCTTCCCCATGGACAGGCCCTCGCTGTACGCCAATGGCGGTTGGTCTTCGAACCACATCAGGGTCAGCATGCTCTCCATGAGCGGGTGAAGGCCCAGCGCGAACGGCATCACGTGCACACGGATGCGCTCGACCTCGGCCAAGCGGACGATGTGCATGAGCTGTTCCGCCATGACGTCCGGTCCACCCACCGGGCGACGCAGTACCCCCTCGTCCAGCAGCGCCCAGACTACGGGCGTCACCGGATCGCTCAGGATCTCGGCCCGTTCAAGCCGTGTGACGACGTTCTTGTCACGCTCCTCGTTGCTCGTGGGCGGGAACGCCGAGCCGAGCACCGCGCGAGCGTATCTCTCCGTCTGAAGGATGCCGGGCACGAAGTTCAGGGCGAACTCCCTGATCATCGTGGCCTGCGGTTCGAGCTGGCGCACGGGTTCGAAATGGTTGGCGACGGTGCTGTCATTCTTGCCCGGCAGAAAACTGCTCAATACATCCCCCGTGTTGAGGGCCTTGTCCAAGCGCCGGGCGTCCTCCTCCGACGGGATGCGGCGCCCCGCCTCGATGTGCGAGATGTGCGACCGCGTCATGATCGCCGCGTCGGCCAGCTCCTGCTGCGTCAGTCCGGCCGCTTCCCGCTGCGCCTTCAACCAATCGCCATAGGTATTACTCATGGTCAACTCCCGTGCGCCAAAGGGCCTGTCACCTGGAACCCCCTGGCGAGCCTAGTCCGCGCCGTCTCACTCTGTGAGTGGATCGCTACACAGCGGTGGCTCGCCCGGACATGGGCCGCCGCCGTCGCACGGTCCGGAGAACGGTCCTCTACCTCAACGGAGTTGACGACGTGCTGCGCTGTGTCGCTGATGCCATTGAGCCGCTGCTGCGGTTCCTGCGGCCCGCCCAGGGGTGCCACCGGCCCATGGACTCGTATCGCGCCGCGCCCCCCCGCAGGCGTACACCCCATGCCAGGCATCGACATCGCGCCTCGCCCGATCCATGGTGTCGAGGTGACCGCGTGATCGCCCCGAACGCCCCGGGCTCCGATTCGGTACGTCTGCTTCCGTGGTCCGGCGTGGACGGCAACCCGTGTTACGTCCTCGGTGACGGGACCGGATACGTCTCCCGCGTCGCCGACAACGTCGAGAGCGTGCAGCTCGGCATGGCCGCCGAACTCCTCGACCACGTCGATGACATGTTCGACGATTCCGAGGTCACGTCGGTGCAGCTCCGTTATGTCGTGGCCCGCGTGGCCGAGGCGCTGCGCGATGTGTGCCGCATCGCCGAGAGCCGGGGCCTTCGTCTCCGACCCTCCGGCCAGGGTCCCGGCGTCCCGGACGCCGATGCGTGTCCTTCGGAGTCCTGAACCACCCTGAACCCGCCATGCCCCGGCCCGGTGATGCCCCTCGCGTCCTGGGCCGGAGGCGGCTGCGAAGCCCTCGCGGAAGATCCGTGGTGACGGAATCGGCGAGCGGTCCCGAGTTCGCATGACGGTCTCACTGGAGGGTGGCCGTGAGCGCCGATCCGCGCGACGGCGCAGCCGACTGCGCGTGTTCCTCGGGGGCGCGCCAAGCGCACCCCCGTTCATAATGTGACTAATTGAAATATCTCTTTCAGTTGGTGACAAAGCGGGAAAAGAGGTGGGTGAAGGGCCTGGGAGGCCCGACACCAGTGAGCAGGACGGCTTCGGCCCCCTGACCCCCGCGCATCCGGTTTGACCGGCGAGCGTTGCGGCCTCTGCCGCATCCCGTGAACCCGCGGGCGACACAGAGCGAAACCAAGGGCTTCTCGCGATGTCCCGGACGCATCCGCGGCCAACGCACCGCGGTCCGTGAGGGGCCCTGCCGTGCCGGAACCACGACACACGGAGGGTCCCATGCAGGGGGTGGAACACCCGGAGGCGAACTGGGTACAGGTGAACCTGACCCCGCGTTCCCGTGCCTGGCCGAGCCTGTACGACTGGCTCGCCGACGCCGCACACGACCTCCTCGACGCGCATGCCGCACGCGCGTTCTTCTACATGCACAAGCCCCCGGGCCTACGGGTGCGCTTCCAGGCGTCCGGGGCGGGCGCCGCCTTCTCCCTGAGGGCCGAACTCCTGGACCAGCTCAAGTGGCTCGACGGGCTGGCCGCCCCGCCGGTGTGCGCGGTGTACGAGCCGGAGTCCTATCTCTTCGGCGGGCCCGCCTCCATGCCGTGGGTGCACGAGGTGTTCACGGCGGACTCGCTGGCCTGGCTCGACCATCATGCCCGGCGCTGGGACGGCGACGGGCAGGCGCCGGCCGACTGGCGGCTTTCACTCCTGCTGCTCCGCGAGATGTTCGACGGCCTGGGGATCATCGGCCGGGAACGCCGGGGCGTCTGGGAGGCGGTGCGCACGGACACCGGACGCGCCCTGGCCGATGGCCCCCGGGACGTCGCGCTCCGCCAGGCCGCCCAGGGCATCCGCATCTACTGGCAACGGCCGCGCGCACAACTGCTGGACGGGATGCCGGAGGCCTGGCGCACGTCGCAGGAGCTCCACGGCGAGGCGGTGCGCCGGGCCGCGGATCGCTGGCGCACCGGCTACTTCGAGGCCGGTGGCGCGGTGCGTGGACCGCGCCGCGCCGCCGCCCACGCCGTGATCTTCCACTGGAACCGGGGACGGCTGTCGTACGCCCGGCAGAGCCTGCTCGCCGAGGCCCTGGCCGACGACGGGGCGGTGGACTGACATGACCGACGCCGTGCCGGCCCCGCGGCGGCGACTGCACGCGGGCTCGGCGCGCCCGCCGGGACGGCCGCCGACAGTCTGGCGTTCGGCACGACCATCGTCTGCGGGTCGGTCGTGCGTGGATCCGCCATCGACTGCTGACGGCTCTCCACCCGGACATCACCTGTTCACCGCCGAGTTGAACGAAGCCACCCGGACCCGATCCGGGTGGCTCCCCCCCCGGACGAGGAGCTCCGATGGACCCAGGCAGCCAGGCCGCGCCGCGCCGCGTGGCTCTCGACAGCGCCGTCCGAACCGCCGTCCGACTGCTCGACGATTTCTCCGAGGGTGGGCACGCGACGCCCGACCCCGGCATTCCCGTACTGGCCTGTCTGGTCGCCGAGACGCGTGGCCCGGCGGCGCGGACACCCGACCCTGTGGCGGCGGCGAGCGCCGGACGGGCGGTGGCCGCGTGGGCGCGGGTCATCGGTCGCGGCGCCTGCCACTGCGGGCTGTACGACGGCGGGTTGGCCGGAACCCTCGTGGGCCTGCGACTCGGCGCCCGCATCCACCCACCCCTGCACCGCGCCGCCGACCGGCTGCGCGACCATCTGCTGGACAGGGCGGAGGCGCGCCCCTGGCGGGCGGCGGACGTCGGCCTGTCCGACTATGACCTCATCAGCGGACCGTCCGGCACGCTGCTGGCGCTCTGCGTCGGCACACCCCAGCCGAGGCGGAGCCAACTCCTGGCATTCACAGCACACTTGACGGAGCTGTGTGACAGCGGTGACCTGCACCGGCTGCGCACCGGCCAGTACTCGGGCCACCCGCGCCCGGACTGGATGCAGGGCCGGGTGAACACCGGCATGGGGCACGGCGTGGCGGGGCTCGTCGCCGCGCTCACCGCCGTCGTCCGCCGCGTCGGCCCGGAGCAGGAGCTGCTGGATGCCCTGCGCGGTGCCACCCGTTGGCTGGTACGGCAGTCCTTCGACGACGACCGGTCCATCCGCAGCTGGGACCCGGCCGGTCTCGACGGCCTGCCTCCTTCCGGGGCGCGTACCCGCCAGGCGTGGTGTTACGGCACGCCTGGTGTCACCTGGGCACTGTGGGACGCGGCCGACGCCCTGGGCGACCGGTCGACGGCCGACTGGGCGGCGACCGCGTTCACCACCCTCGCGCAGCGGTACGACGAGGACTTCCACCTCTTCGGTGATCCTCTGACGGACCGACTCGGGCTGTGCCACGGTGCCGCGGGTGTGCTCGCCGTTGCGGACGCGTTCCACCGCTGGGCCGGCCTGCCGGCCGCCGCCACCCTCGGCGAGCGCCTGGCCGATCACCTGGGCCGGCGACTCCCGGCGGCGCGCACCTCCGGCGAACCCGGAACCACCCGGCCCGGTCGGACCTCGGCGGCTCGGACCTCCCTGCTCGACGGGGCCCCGGGCGCACTGAGCGCCCTCCTCACCGCCGACCACAACGCCTCGCGCGACTGGCTCCCCTGCCTCGGGCTGCGGTAGTGGCGGGACTCCGGTCGCCCTGGCGGATCCCTCCCGTTTCGCCGTCGAGCAGGCCCGCGTTCACGGAGCCTGGACCGGGTGCCAGGGCGCGTCGGGGAGGGTGGGACGGGCGTCTGCGGCCAACCGGAGCGCGTACACCGGGCGTTCGCCGGGCACCGGGCCCAGGTAGTCGTGGCCGACCATGTGGCACCAGGCCGGCAGGTCGAGGGGTGCGGCCGGGTCCGTCGCGATCACGTGCACCACGGTGCCCGGTGGCGCTCCCTCGATCCGCCTGCGAA
This sequence comes from Streptomyces sp. NPDC047515, assembly GCF_040643055.1. Lineage (NCBI taxonomy): Bacteria > Bacillati > Actinomycetota > Actinomycetes > Kitasatosporales > Streptomycetaceae > Streptomyces > Streptomyces sp. NPDC047515. The sequence goes on along the minus strand of NZ_JBEYTM010000020.1, from coordinate 14,462 downwards.
GACGCAGCAGGAGCGTGACGCACAGCAGTCCGGTGCCATCAACGGTGAGGTCTGCCGGGGGCATCGGGTCGGAGCTCACCGGGGCGGCAGCCGCGCGGGTCGGCCTCCGAGGCGGCGGCCGATGTGTGGCGTGGTGTCGGTACGTCGGGAGGGTCGACGGCTCATCGCTGCCGCAACGCGAACCACAGCTCCGTTCGTACGTCCATGTCGTCCAGGTCCGCGTCCAGCAGCGCCGCGCAGCGGGCGATGCGCTGGCGGACCGTGTTGCGGTGGACCTGGAGGGCGGTGGCCGTGCGGTCCCAGCTGCCGTGCAGGCTCAGCCAGCAGCGCAGGGTCTCGGCCAGGGGATCGGTGAGCGGGGCGAGCAGGGCGCGGGCGTGGGCCTCCGCCTGGTCGGGCGGGATCAGGGCGGCCAGGCCGGCTCCGGCGCCGGTGTGGTGGTGGGCCAGCGGGGTGCGGGTGGCCACGGCGCGGCCCAGGGCGCGGGTCGCCTGGCCGTCGGCGAGGTCGAGTGCCGTGATGGGCGCGGCAGAGGAGGCGCCGAGCGTCCAGCCGGGCTGCGGGGTGATCCGGTCACCACCGGGGACCAGCACCCTGACGGCGTCGCGGCCCCGGCCCGCGTCGACCAGGGCCGAGCCGAGGGCGGCGCCCAGCGCGCCGGCGGTGAGCGGGTCGACCGGGCCGTCGCCGCTGCGGCGCGCGTGCACCACCGTCCACTGCTCGGCGCCGCCGAGCAGCGGCGCGACGTCCTGCGGGTCCGCGCCCAGCAGCATCCGTACGAGGGCGGCCGAGCGGCCGGCCGCGTCGGCGCCCTGGTGCGGGGCGGTCAGCAGGGAGAGCAGGACGACCGCGACCCCGGCGATGGTGTGGTCGCCCGCCTCGCGCCGGTCCGTCGCCAGCGCCAGAACGAGGCCCTGGCCGCCGCCCAGCGCGTACGCGGACAGGTGCGCCTCCCGCACGGTGTCGGTCGCGGACGTCGGGGCGGGGCGCGTCACGGTGGAGACCACCCGGGTGAGCCGGGTCAGCGCCGCCCCGATGTCGGGGGCCGGGCGGCGGCCCGCCACGTGCAGCTCCTCGCCGTCGGCGGAGAGCAGCACCGCCCGGCCCTCCAGCTGGGCCGCCAGCTGGTGCAGCACCGCGGGGATCGGGTCCGGCCTGGCCGCCGCCGTGGCCAGGGCCTGCTGGGCCCGGGTCACCCGGCGCAGCTCGCGGTGCCGGGCCTCGGCCATCAGCCGCCACACCGCCCGCGCGATCGCCGTGAACGGGACCTCGGGCGGCACCTCCACCAGCGGCAGCCCATGCCGGTCGCACGCCTCGATCAGCGCCTGCGGCACCGTGTCGAACACCGGCGTCACCCCGAAACCGAGCGCCGCCGCCCCCGCCTCCACCAGCCGGGCCACATAGGCGTCCGGGTCCTTGAGCAGCACCCCGGCGCTGAGCAGCAGCTCACCGCCGAGCAGATACGGGTACGGGTCGGCCATCTCCGAGGTGTGCACCCACAGCAGATCCGCCTCGGCCGGACCCGCGATCCGGTGCAGCCCGAGCTCCTCACGGGCGAGCAGCTCCGTGAGCGGGATCGGGGGCGTGGGGGGAGCGGAAAGGGGAGGGGGACTGGGCGGGGCGACCCCGGCCGAGGTTTCCGGCATGGACGGTCCATCCATCGAGGATTTCAATTATGGATGAAACGTACACTTCAGCGTCGCTTGCGGGCCACCTACCGTCTTCACCACATACGACGAGCGCACATGACTGAAACGGAGGAAGCCCATGGCTGTCGACTACGCGGTGATCATCGTCTATCTGGCCGGCATGCTCGCCATGGGCTGGTGGGGCATGCGCCGCGCCAAGTCCAAGAGCGAATTCCTGGTGGCCGGGCGCCGCCTCGGCCCCTGGATGTACTCCGGCACGATGGCCGCCATCGTTCTCGGCGGCGCCTCCACCATCGGCGGCGTCGGCCTCGGCTACCAGTACGGGCTCTCCGGCGCCTGGATGGTCTTCACCATCGGCCTCGGACTGCTGGCCCTCTCCGTCTTCTTCTCGGCGCGCATCGCCCGGCTGAAGGTCTACACCGTCTCCGAGATGCTCGACCTGCGCTACGGCGGCCGGGCCGGGCTCATCTCCGGTGTCGTCATGTGGGCGTACACGCTGATGCTCGCGGTCACCTCGACCATCGCGTACGCGACCATCTTCGACGTGCTGTTCGACATGAACCGGACCGTCGCGATCATCCTCGGCGGCGCCATCGTCGTCGCGTACTCGACGCTCGGCGGCATGTGGTCGATCACGCTCACCGACATGGTGCAGTTCGTCGTCAAGACCATCGGTGTGCTGCTGCTCCTGCTCCCCATCGCGGTGATCAAGGCGGGTGGCTTCAGCGAGATGAAGGCCAAGCTGCCCACCGAGTACTTCGACCCGCTGGGCATCGGCGGCGAGACGATCTTCACCTACGTGCTGATCTACACCTTCGGCATGCTGATCGGTCAGGACATCTGGCAGCGGGTGTTCACCGCGAAGAGCGACCGGACGGCCCGCTGGGGCGGCACCGTCGCCGGTACGTACTGTCTGGTGTACGCGATCGCCGGCGCCGTCATCGGCACCGCCGCCAAGGTCATGTACCCGAAGCTGCCCAGCGCGGACGCCGCGTTCGCCACCATCGTCAAGGACGAACTGCCCGTCGGTGTACGGGGGCTGGTCCTGGCCGCCGCGCTGGCCGCGGTGATGTCCACCTCCTCCGGTGCGCTGATCGCCTGCGCCACCGTCGCCAACAACGACATCTGGTCCCGACTGCGGGGCGTGGTGTCGCGGGGCGGCGGCGAGGAGCACGACGAGGTGAAGGGCAACCGGGTCTTCATCCTCATCATGGGTGTCGCCGTCATCGCCATCGCCATCGCGCTCAACAACGTGGTCGAAGCCCTGACCGTCGCGTACAACCTCCTCGTCGGCGGCCTGCTGGTGCCGATCCTCGGCGGACTGCTGTGGCGCCGCGGAACCGCGGCGGGCGCGCTGGCCGCGGTGTCGGTCGGTGGCGTCGCCGTGATCGGCCTGATGGCGACGTACGGAATCCTCGCCAACGAACCCGTCTACTACGGTCTGCTGGCCTCGCTCGCGGTGTATGTGATCGTCTCCCTGGCGACGAAGCCCACCGACGCGGCCGTACTGGCCGTCTGGCGCGAGCGGCTGGCGGGGCGGGCGGACCAGGACGGTCCGGCGGCCGAGAAGACCGCCGTGGGGACCCCGCACTCCACCGCGTCCACCACATTCGAATAACGTACGAACGCTCACAAAGCGCCGCACCACCTCCGCGTCACCCGCATCGCAACCAGAAAGGCACCCGCCATGAGCAGCAACGAAACGCCGCGCGGTCCCGTCGACTCCTCCCGCGTCCCGCGGTACGCCGGACCCGCGACCTTCGCCCGGCTGCCCCGCCTCGACGAGGTCGGCACCGCCGATGTCGCCGTCGTCGGCGTGCCCTTCGACACGGGTGTCTCCTACCGCCCCGGTGCCCGCTTCGGCGGCAACGCGATCCGTGAGGCGTCGCGCCTCCTGCGTCCGTACAACCCGGCGCAGGACGCCTCGCCGTTCGCCCTCGCGCAGGTCGCCGACGCCGGTGACATCGCCGCGAACCCGTTCAACATCAACGAGGCCGTCGAGACGATCGAGGCCGCGGCCGACGATCTCCTCGCGACCGGCGCCCGTCTGATGACGCTCGGCGGTGACCACACCATCGCGCTGCCGCTGCTGCGTTCCGTCGCGAAGAAGCACGGCCCCGTCGCCCTGCTCCACTTCGACGCCCACCTCGACACCTGGGACACGTACTTCGGCGCCGAGTACACCCATGGCACCCCGTTCCGCCGGGCCGTCGAGGAGGGCATCCTCGACACCTCCGCGCTCTCCCACGTCGGAACCCGCGGCCCGCTCTACGGCAAGCAGGACCTGGACGACGACGCGAAGATGGGCTTCGGCATCGTCACCTCCGCCGACGTCATGCGGCGCGGAGTCGACGAGGTCGCCGACCAGCTCCGTCAGCGCATCGGTGACCGGCCGCTCTACATCTCCATCGACATCGACGTCCTGGACCCGGCGCACGCCCCCGGCACCGGCACCCCCGAGGCCGGCGGCCTGACCTCCCGCGAGCTGCTCGAAATCGTCCGCGGTCTGTCCTCCTGCAACCTGGTCTCCGCCGACCTGGTCGAGGTCGCCCCCGCGTACGACCACGCCGAGATCACCTCCGTCGCCGCCTCCCACACGGCGTACGAGCTGACGACGGTCATGTCCCGCCAGATCGCAGAGGCCCGTACGAAGTGAGCCACGACCACCACGACGAGCGGCCGCCGCTCACCCCCGAGCAGATCGCGGCCGCCCTGAACCCCCCGGCCGGACGCAACGGCGGCGACCTCGTCGTCGAGACCCTCCAGGGCCTCGGCGCGACCACCGTCTTCGGCCTGCCCGGCCAGCACGCGCTCGGCATGTTCGACGCGCTGCGCCGCTCGGCCCTGACCTACATCGGCCTGCGGGTCGAGAACAACGCGGGCTTCGCCGCCGACGCCTACGGCCGGATCACCGGCGAGGTCGCCCCGTTGCTGCTCTCCACCGGGCCCGGGGCGCTCACCTCCCTCGCCGCGCTCCAGGAGGCAGCGGCCGCGTCCGCCCCCGTGCTGGCCATCTCCAGCCAGATCCCGACCGCGGGCCTGGGTGGTGGCCGCCACGGCTACCTGCACGAACTGAGGGACCAGAAGGCGTCGTTCCGCGATGTCGTGAAGTCGGTCCACACCGTCCGTACGGCCTCCCAGATCCCCTCGGCGATCGCGGCCGCCTGGGAGTCCGCGCTGACCGCGCCGCACGGTCCGGTCTGGGTCGAGATCCCGCAGGACGTACTCCTCGCCGAGACCACGCTGCCCGTCGTCACGGCGATGGACGCCACCCCGCGCGCCCTGCATGCCCGTCCCGAACTGACCGCCGTCGCGGCCGACCTGCTGTCGAAGGCGGAACGTCCGGCGATCATCGCGGGCGGCGGAGTCGTACGCTCCGACGCGTCCGGCAAGCTGCTCGCGCTCGCGGAGAAGATCGACGCACCCGTCGTCACCACCTTCGGCGGCAAGGGCGCCTTCCCGTGGGAGCACCCGCTCTCGCTCCAGTCCTGGCTGGAGGACCGCCACACGACGGACTTCCTGGAATCCGCCGACGTGCTGCTGGTCGTCGGCTCCGGACTCGGTGAACTCTCCTCGAACTACCACACGTTCGCCCCGCGCGGCCGGGTCGTCCAGATCGAGGCCGACGCCGGGAAGCTGGAGTCCAACCACCCCGCGCTCGGCATCCACGCCGACGCCCGCGAGGCCCTGTCCGACCTCCTCGACGCGGTCGACCGCCGCGAGGACCCGTCGGCGCCGGACCGGGTCCGCACGGTCCTCGAAGCGGTACGCGACCGGATCGCCGGCCAGGAACTCACCCTGGAACAGCAGCTCATCGCCTCGGTCCGCCAGGCGCTGCCCGACGCGTCCCCCAGCTTCTGGGACATGACGATCCTGGCCTACTGGGCCTGGTCCGCCTTCGACGCCCGCCACCCGAACACGATGCACTCGGCCCAGGGCGCGGGCGGCCTGGGCTACGGCTTCCCCGCCGCCCTCGGCGCGGCGGCGGCCGACCGTACGAGGCCGGTCCTGGCGGTCTCCGGCGACGGCGGCGCGATGTACTCGATCGCGGAGCTGGCCACGGCCCGCCAGTACGACCTGCCGGTCACCTGGCTGATCGTCGACGACGGCGGCTACGGCATCCTGCGCGAGTACATGACGGGCGCCTTCGGCGAGGCCACGGCGACGGAACTCGCCCGCCCCGACTTCGTCGCCCTCGCCGAGTCCTTCGGCGTCCCGGCGGTCCGCACGACCCCCGAGACGCTCGCCGCCGACCTGGCGAAGTCCTTCGCTCAGCCGGGCCCTTCGGTGGTCGTGCTCCCGGCACTGCTGAGGATGTTCGAGCCGACGCATCTGTGACCGCGCCGGGCCCCGTGCGTCAGGTCATCAGACGGCCGTGCACGGGTGCGTACTCGGCCATCTGCTGATGGAAGCCCTTGGTGAACTCCCCCTTCTCTCCTTCCCCGAGAGCGGCGGGGAGTTGGCCGTTGGCCGGTACGAAGTCCGCTATGGCGCAAAGCAGTTCGCCGGCGGCCTTTCCGCGGTCCGCCCCCTTCCGCCGGGCCGCCATCAAGTAATGGGCCCGCCTTGCTCAGCGGGCCTCCGAGCGTCAAATCCTGGCCAATTGGACCGTGTTCCCTACAACTTTCCGGTCCGTCGGGAGTCATCTGTACGGGCGTGCCGGGGGCGCGCCCGTACAGATGACTCAGGGGACGGAAGCCTCATGACTGGATCCCACATAACCCGCCGTGCACGGGGCGCGCTGTCCGTCGCGCTCGCGGCGGGCGTGCTCGTACCCGTGGCGCTCGGCGCCGCGCCCGCCGCCGCCGCGACGCCGACGGTGAGCTGCACGTCCGGCAAGGCGGGGCTGGCAGCCAAGCTGTCGAAGGACATCACCGCCGCGCTCAAGGGGCGGAAGTCGACGACGGCCGTGGCCCTCTACGACCGGACCACCAAGACGAACTGTTCCCTGCGGGCGACGACGAAGTACGACTCGGCCAGTGTCGTGAAGGCGACCGTGCTGGCGACGCTGCTCTGGGACAACAAGAAGCACAACCGCTATCTCACCCAGCGCGAGATCAACCTCACCACCGCCATGATCACCAAGTCCGACAACAACGCGACCACCAGTCTGTGGAAGCAGCTCGGGGTGACCAAGGTCAAGGCGTTCCTGAAGGCCGCCGGGATGACGCACACCGTGCCCGGCTCCGGTGGCTACTGGGGGCTGACCCAGATCACCGCCCAGGACGAGCAGCGGCTGCTGACCCTGCTGACCGCGAAGAACTCCGTGCTGAGCGACAACGCGCGCTCCTATGAGCTGGGCCTGATGCGCAAGGTCGTCTCCTCGCAGCGCTGGGGCACGCCCGCCGGTGCGCCGTCCGGCGTGACCGTCCAGGTCAAGAACGGCTGGCTGCCGCGCGCCACCCACGGCTGGCGGGTCCACAGCATCGGCGCGTTCACGGGCAAGGGGCACGACTACGCGATCACCGTGCTCACCCAGGACAACAAGACGATGAACGACGGCATCAACACCATCCAGGCCGTCGCTCGCGCCGTGCACAAAGACCTCAACCCGGCCGTCGCCACCAAGTCCACCGTCGCCCCGCCCGCCGCCCCGCAGGAGGCGGTGCCCGCGGTGCCGGAGGCACCGGCCGTACGGATGCTCACCGCGACGCCGCAGTCGTAGCGGGGCAGCGGGCCGAGGCCGGCCGGTGCAGCTTCTTCTGGCACCGGCCGGCCGCCCACCGTCTGAGCAGCCGGTCGTATGCCGGTCGTAGGCAGGACGTCGCACCGGCCTACGACCAAGGGCCCGTCTTTTGTAACAGCGGGATGAAATCCGCTGCCCACGGCGTTGGTGCCTTCCGGTAGAGCAGGTCGAGCGGGGAGGTACCGGTGACGGACGCAGGGCACGAGGAGGGCGCGGCGCAGGCCTCGGGCTGGGCCCGGCGGCTGATCGGCTACGCATGGCGCTACCGGCGCAATGTGCTGCTGGCGCTCGGCTCGTCGCTGGCCGGCATGGCGGTGATGGCGATCGTCCCGCTGATCACCAAGGTGATCATCGACGATGTCGTCGTCGACCACACGCGTTCCCTCGCCGTCTGGACCGGACTCCTCGTAGTCGCCGCCGTGCTGGTGTACATATCCACGTACATCCGCCGCTACTACGGCGGCCGGCTCGCCCTCGACGTGCAGCACGACCTCCGTACCGAGATGTACGGGACGATCACCCGCCTCGACGGCAAGCGGCAGGACGAGCTGTCCACCGGACAGGTCGTCGGGCGCGCCACCAGCGACCTCCAGCTGATCCAGGGACTTCTGTTCATGCTCCCGATGACCATCGGGAACGTGCTGCTCTTCCTCATCTCCTTGGTGATCATGGCGTGGCTCTCGCCCCTGCTCACTCTGGTCGCGATCGCCGTCGCCCCCGCCCTCTGGTACATCGCCCGCCGTTCCCGCGCCCGGCTCTTCCCCGCCACGTGGTACGCCCAGGGGCAGGCCGCCGCCGTCGCCGGAGTCGTCGACGGGGCCGTCTCCGGGGTCCGGGTCGTCAAGGGCTTCGGGCAGGAGGACCAGGAGACCGGCAAACTGCGCGAGGTCGGCCGCAAGCTGTTCGCCGGACGGCTGCGGACGATCCGGCTGAACTCCCGCTACACCCCGGCGCTCCAGGCCGTCCCCGCGCTCGGCCAGGTCGCGATGCTGGCCCTCGGTGGCTGGCTCGCCACCCGGGGCGAGATCACCCTCGGCACGTTCGTCGCCTTCTCCACCTACCTCGCCCAGCTCGTCGGCCCGGTCCGGATGCTCGCCATGGTCCTCACCGTCGGACAGCAGGCCCGCGCCGGCGTCGAGCGCGTACTGGAGGTGATCGACACCGAGCCGACCATCAAGGACGGCACCAAGGAACTCCCGGCCGACGCCCCCGCGAGCGTCGAGTTCGACGACGTACGGTTCGGCTACGCCGAGGACCGCCCCGTCCTCGACGGGTTCTCGCTGACCGTCGAGCCCGGTGAGACCGTTGCCGTCGTCGGCGCGTCCGGCAGCGGCAAGTCCACCGTCTCGCTGCTGCTGCCCCGCTTCTACGACGTGACGCACGGCGCCGTCCTGGTCGCCGGCCACGACGTCCGCGAGCTGACCCAGCAGTCCTTGCGCGCCGCCATCGGCCTCGTGCCGGAGGACAGCTTCCTGTTCTCCGACACCGTCCGCGCCAACATCGCCTACGGATTCCCGGACGCCACGCAGGAACAGATCGAGCAGGCGGCCCGCGCCGCCCAGGCCGACCGGTTCATCGCGGACCTGCCCGAGGGCTACGACACCACGGTCGGCGAGCACGGACTCACCCTCTCCGGCGGCCAGCGCCAGCGCGTCGCGCTCGCCCGCGCCATCCTCACCGACCCCCGGCTGCTCCTCCTCGACGACGCCACCTCCGCCGTCGACGCCCGTGTCGAGCACGAGATCCACGAGGCGCTGCGCCAGGTGATGGCCGGGCGGACGACCCTGCTGATCGCGCACCGCCGCTCCACCCTCGGTCTCGCCGACCGGATCGCCGTGCTGGACCACGGCAGGCTCGCCGACATCGGTACGCACGAAGAGCTGGAGCGCCGCTGCGCGCTCTACCGGCGGCTGCTCACCGACCCGGACGAGCTCGGCGGCACCTCGCCCGGACATCACCCGTTGACCGCCGCCGTCGACACCACCCCCGAGGACGACCGCGCGCTCCAGGAGGAGCTGGACGCCGAGTTCGACGCCGAGCGCGGCATCAGCCCCCACCTGTGGGTCCGCAAGGACGAGCCGCGCGATGTCGGGGCGGCCGGCATGCCCGCGACCCCCGAGCTGCTCGCCCAGGTCGAGGCCCTGCCACCGGCCACCGACACACCCGACATCGACGAGGCGAGGGCCGTCCGCGCCGAGGAGTCGTACGGACTGCGCAGGCTGCTGCGCGGCTTCGGGCTGCCGCTCCTGGCGAGCCTGGCCCTGGTGGCGGTGGACGCGGGCGGCGGACTCCTGCTGCCCGTACTGATCCGGCACGGCATCGACCAGGGTGTCTCCCAGCTGGCCCTCGGTGCCGTCTGGGCGGCCTCCGCGCTGGCCCTGGTGGTCGTGCTCGTGCAGTGGGCGGCCCAGATCGGCGAGACCCGGATGGCGGGCCGCACCGGCGAGCGGGTGCTGTACTCACTGCGGCTGAAGATCTTCGCTCAGCTCCAGCGGCTCGGCCTGGACTACTACGAGCGCGAGCTGACCGGACGCATCATGACCCGGATGACGACGGACGTGGACGCGCTGTCGACGTTCCTGCAGACCGGTCTGGTCACCGCCTTCGTCTCCGTCGTCACCTTCTTCGGCATCATGGTCGCTCTGCTGGTCCTCGACGTGTCGCTGGCCCTCGTCGTCTTCGCCACGCTGCCGGCGCTGATCGTCGGCACCTTCTTCTTCCGCCGCAAGAGCGTCAAGGCGTACGAGCTGGCCCGCGAACGCATCAGTGTCGTCAACGCCGACCTCCAGGAGTCCGTCTCCGGACTGCGGATCGTGCAGGCGTTCCGCCGCGAGCGCGACGGCGCGGACCGGTTCGCGGAGCGCAGCGACCACTACCGCCGGGCCAGGGTCCGCGGCCAGTGGCTGATATCGGTCTACTTCCCGTTCGTGCAGCTGCTGTCGTCGGTGGCCGCGGCCGCCGTCCTGATCGTCGGCGCGGGCCGGGTCGACCACGGCACGCTCACCACCGGTGCGCTGGTGGCGTACCTCCTCTACATCGACCTGTTCTTCGCCCCGGTGCAGCAGCTCTCCCAGGTCTTCGACGGCTACCAGCAGGCCACCGTCTCCCTCGGCCGCATCCAGGAACTGCTGCGCGAGCCGACCTCCACCGACGAGGCGGACGAACCGCTGGACGTGCTGTCGCTGCGCGGCGAGATCGCCTTCGAGGACGTGACCTTCGCCTACGGCTCGGGTGACGACGCCGAAGAGGCCCTGATCGGGGTCGACCTGCGGATACCGGCCGGCCAGACGGTCGCGTTCGTCGGCGAGACGGGCGCCGGGAAGTCCACCCTCGTCAAGCTCGTCGCCCGGTTCTACGACCCGACGGGCGGCCGGGTCACGGCGGACGGCACCGATCTGCGCCGGCTCGACCTCACCGCGTACCGGCACCGGCTCGGAGTCGTGCCGCAGGAGGCGTACCTCTTCGCCGGTACGGTCCGCGACGCCATCGCGTACGGGCGGCCCGAGGCCACCGACGCGCAGGTGGAGGCGGCGGCGCGGGGGGTGGGCGCCCACGACATGATCGCCACCCTGGACGGCGGGTATCTGCACGAGGTCGCCGAGCGGGGCCGCAACCTCTCGGCCGGTCAGCGTCAGCTGATCGCCCTCGCCCGCGCCGAACTCGTCGACCCGGACGTCCTGCTGCTCGACGAGGCGACCGCCTCCCTCGACCTGGCCAGCGAGGCCCTGGTCAACCAGGCGACCCACCGTTCCCCAAGCTCTCAACTCCGTTCGAGCAGGGGAGGCCCCATTTCCGGCCGCCCCACCACCCTCATCGTCGCCCACCGCCTGACCACGGCCGCCCGCGCCGACCGGGTCGTGGTGATGGACCACGGCCGGGTCGTCGAGGACGGCACGCACGACGAACTCCTCGCCAGGGAAGGGCACTACGCCGTGCTGTGGCGCACGTTCATCGGGGAGGACGAGCCCGCCGGGGTGTGAGCGCCGGGCCCGCCCCCGGTGTCACTTGCCGATACCGGAGATCTTGCCGGTCCGCAGGTCCGACCGCACGGTCAGATACGTGTACCTGGGGTGCCTGCCCTTGCTCCAGGTGAGCCGCACCTTCGACCACGTGTGGCCCGCCCCGCTGTCGCCCGGGGTGACCCGGAGGGCGAGCGGGGTGTTCTGGGCGCGGAGCACACCGTCCGCGTGGTTGCGCTTCTCCCAGGTGTTCAGCTGGGTGCGCAGGTGGGGCGTCAGGTAGAACGACCTCAGGGCGGTGGCGAGTCTGCCGCCGCCCTCCGCCGTGACGGCATCGACGTAGGCACCGTAGAAGTGGGCCACCTGCTGGTAGGCCGGGGTTCCGGCGTCGCTGCGCACCGGCGCCGAGGCCACCGGTGCCTGCGGGGCCGACGCGGCGGCCGGGACCACGGCGACGACGGAGAGGAGTGCGGTGGCGAGCAACGTCCTTCCGACGACGCGCCGGCCGCGGGGGCCTTGTGTGCGGGGGAGTTGGAGCATGGCAGTTCCTGCCTTTCGTATGGCTCTGCCTGGTTGGAGCCATGCTGTGGCGATTCGGTTGCCCGGGAGGCGGAGCACGCCGGATGCAACCTTCGGATGGCCTCCTGCGTCGTACGCATGTGTGTGTATGTACCGAGCAAGGGTGCAAATGTTCGATTAGCTGATGGGGCTGCTGGTGATCAGAAGGACCGGAGGGGCCGGAAAGGTCGCGGGGGCCGGAGCGCTCGATGCGACCGGTGCGGCTGATGTGGTCGATACCGGCGTCGCGGTCGGAGCGGTCGGCAGACGCGGACGCGGCATCGGGCGCCGGATGCTCGTGTACTTGTTCGTCCTGCCGCTGGTGACCGCCGGTCTGCTGCTCACCGGCACCGCGACGAGCAGCGCCCAGGCCGCGACGGCCTGCGCCGGGCGCCTCGCGAAGGCGGTCCCGTTCAAGACCGGCGAGCTGCGCGTCTACAAGAGCCGCTCCTACGCCTGCGCCGTCGCGGTCGCCAAGAAGCCGGGCCCGCGCCGCAAGATGTCCGTGACGATCCAGCCGCGCGGCGGCAGCCCCGTCGTCGACAGCGGCACGTACACCAGGCAGGCCGGCCCGGTGACGGTCCACGCGCTGAACCGGTGCGTCCGGGCCTCGGCCACGATCTCGGGGAAGTCCGGTTCCACGGGCTGGATTCTCTGCTGACGGAGGTCGGGCCGACGGCGGCGGCCGGAGCGGTCGCCGAGGACCGACGGCCCCCTCCGTCGGCCCGTCCCGTGGCGGCCCGCCCTCCGTCGGCCCGTCCGGCGGCGGACGGAGCGGCCGACGAGGACCGACGGCCCGGCGGCGATCGCGACGGCGCAGGCGGCCGTGGCTTTCCCCGGCATCTTCCCTCTGGCATTTTTCCCATGACAACAGGGTCTGGCGGCGACGGTGTTGCCCCGCTAGGTTCACGACGAATGTTGTGAATCATGGGGAGGGTGCATGCGCAAGGCGCTCAGAGGGTTCCTGTCGCTCGCGGTGCTCATCGGCACGGTGAGTGCGACGGGTGCCTCGGCCGGGGCGGCCACCGCCGCGGAACCGACCGCGTTCCGGAGCACGGCCGTCGGCGACAACGGCACGAGCACGGACATCAAGGACCGCATCCTGGCCATCCCGGGAATGAGTCTCATCGAGGAGAAGCCGTACGCGGGTTACCGCTACTTCGTCCTCAACTACACCCAGCCGATCGACCACCGGCACCCGTCCAAGGGCACCTTCCAGCAGCGCATCACCCTGCTGCACAAGGACACGTCCCGCCCGACGGTCTTCTACACCAGTGGCTACAACGTCTCCACCAACCCCAGCCGCTCCGAGCCGACCCGGATCGTCGACGGCAACCAGGTCTCCCTGGAGTATCGGTTCTTCACCCCGTCCCGCCCGGCGCCCGCCGACTGGTCCAAGCTCGACATCTGGCAGGCCGCCAGCGACCAGCACCGCGTCTTCACCGCGCTGAAGCAGATCTACACCAAGAACTGGCTGACCACCGGCGGCTCCAAGGGCGGCATGACCGCCACGTACTTCGAGCGCTTCTACCCCGAGGACATGGACGGCGTCGTCGCGTACGTCGCGCCCAACGACGTGGTCGACAAGGAGGATTCGGCATACGACCGGTTCTTCGAGAACGTCGGCACCAAGGAGTGCCGCGACAAGCTGAACGGGGTGCAGCGCGAGGCGCTGGTCCGCCGCGGGCCGCTGGAGAAGAAGTACCAGGAGTACGCCGCCGCGAACAGCTACACCTTCGACACCGTCGGCTCGCTCGACCGGGCCTACGAGGCCGTCGTCATGGACTACGTCTGGGCGTACTGGCAGTACAGCCTGCTGTCCGACTGCGACACCATCCCCGCCGACGCCAAGAACGCTTCCGACCAGGCGATCTGGGACTCGATCGACTCGATCTCCGGATTCTCCGCCTACGCCGACCAGGGCCTGGAGAAGTACACCCCGTACTACTACCAGGCGGGCACCCAGCTCGGTTCGCCGGACATCAAGCAGCCGTGGCTCGGCAAGCTGAGCCGGTACGGGTACCAGCCGCCGCGCAACTACGTGCCGCGCTCCATCCCGATGAAGTTCCAGCCGTCGGTGATGCGTGACGTCGACAACTGGGTGAAGCACCACGCCGACCACATGCTGTACGTGTACGGGCAGAACGACCCGTGGGGCGCGGAGCGCTTCCGGCTCGGAGCGGGCGCCCGTGACAGCTATGTCATGACCGTGGCGGGCGGCAACCACGGCTCCAACGTGGCAGGGCTCGACGCGGACGACAAGGCGACGGCCACCGCCGCCATTCTGCGCTGGGCGGGCGTCGCACCGGCCGCCGTGCGGGAGGACCCGGCGAAGGCGAAGCCGCTCGCGAAGTTCGACGCGCGGCTCGACAAGCGGGATGTGACGAGCGAGCGCAGGCTGCGTCCGTAAGCGGTCCTCGTGAGGCCGTCCGCCCGAACGCGGTCTTCATGAGGCAGTCCGCGCAGGGAGGGAAGGGGCTGTGCATGGAGCACAGCCCCTTCCCGGTTGCCAGGGCCTAGTGTCCTGCGCCGAGAATTCGTTGAATAAGTAGACTGCTTCCATGGCGAAGATGGGGCGGCCGATGGCCGAGCTGGTGTTGTCTGAGGAGG
>NZ_JBEYTM010000019.1:0-139353 GCF_040643055.1 Streptomyces sp. NPDC047515 | reverse complement strand
ACATCTCATCGGTCAGGCTGGACGGATAGCATGGGCCGCTGACGGCCTCGGAGTTGTCGCACTGGCACACACCACGTGATCATTCCGGGGCCGTCGCCATGCCCGGAGGGCAGATCACGACCGTCACGCATCACGCATGATCAGCCACCCGACAGGCTCTCAGGCTCGGCAGCACGGCGCCGGGCACACCGGCCGAGCGCCGCGAGATGCACGAACTGGTTGGCCAGCGGCGGACTCAGCTCCCAGCCGTCGGCCGCCGAGGAGCGCGGATTGGCGGCGGCCACGATCCGGACCCCGGGCGGCAGTTGCAGGGCGCCGATCCGCCGCTCCAGCACGAGGCGGAGCAGGGCGGCCTGGACAGCTCGTCCAGGAACAGCAGCCCCCGGCCGGCCCGCACCAGGCGCACCGCCCAGTCCGGCGGGGCCATCGGGAGCCCCGAGAAGTCGGACGGCTCATGGACGACTGGCGATGACCGTAGTCAGCGGAAGGTCCAGGGAGGCGGCGAGCTGGGTGAGGGCGGCGGTCTCGCCGATGCCGGGCTCGCCCCACAGGAGTACGGGCAGATCGGCGGCGACGGCGAGCCTCGGCAGCCTCCAGCTGCGTGTCGGGGCGGGGCCCAGTCGCCGGCATGTCTGCGAGCGGTCGCGGTCTCGATCATGGAGGGCGGCACGGCGAACTCTCGCACGCGCAGCCAGAAGGAAAGGCGGGAATCCCTGTTCGCGGTCTGAGTGAGCATCAGCACTCACCTTGCGCGGACGGGTCCCCCGATCTGATATCGGAGTGAGTTGTCATCGCGGGGCAGCGTAGCTCCTCATCTCCCGATCGGCCAGGTCTTTCCGCCCGGAGCGCCCCGAGCTCCGACAAAGGACGCGGCGTGCACGGGCCGCGAGTCGACCGCGTCGCAGCCCAGGGGGATTCGCTCGCGGGCCGTCCGGAGAAGTCGGCGCAGCACCTGA
Source organism: Streptomyces sp. NPDC047515 (assembly GCF_040643055.1). Taxonomy (NCBI): domain Bacteria; kingdom Bacillati; phylum Actinomycetota; class Actinomycetes; order Kitasatosporales; family Streptomycetaceae; genus Streptomyces; species Streptomyces sp. NPDC047515. The sequence continues at coordinate 138,397 of NZ_JBEYTM010000019.1, read as the reverse complement.
AGCGACGCGCCCGCGAGGCCTGGTCAGGCGGGATTCGAGCCGAACGGCGGCCGCTCGCCGGTGAGTTCCTCCGGTGTGCGGCGCATGGCGACCAGGAGCATGACGGCCGTGCCCGCCACCGCCCACGCGGACAGCACCAGCAGCGGTCCGGTGACCGCGTTGCCCTTGAAGTACGCGATCGAGCGGGCCACCCAGGTGCCCGCACCGGGCGGCAGCGCGGGGCCGATCGCGCGCCAGAAGTCCGGGAGCATCGGCAGCGGGAAGGCGCCGCCGGCGCTGGGGTTGCCCGCGATCACCACGATCAGGACGGCCAGGCCGATGCCGACGATGCCGGTGAGGGCCTGCAGGGCGAGGGTGAGCATGCCGACCGCGAAGACGGTCAGTGCCCCCAGCCCCGACAGGCCCCAGAAGCTTCCGGGCAGGGCGCCGAGGACCGGGCCGATGATGACCGCCCCGCCGATCCCGCCCACGACGGAGTACAGCGCCATGACGCCGGTCCGGATCAGCGCGCGCTGCAGGTTGGCGGGTTTGGACCCGGCGCTGATCGCCAGGATCGAGGCGCAGAGGTAGCCGCCCACGCACCACCCCACGACCAGGTAGAAGGACGAGATTCCGTTGAAGTCCTGGTCGGAGGCGGGGGCCAGGTCCACGGTCCGCACGGTGCGCTGCCGGGCCTGGTCCACCTTCGTGAGGGTTCGCGTCAGGGTGTCGGCCATGGCCGTGCCCCCACCGGAGGCGACGAGGACGGTGTCGGTGGTGCCGGTGGGGCTGACGATCACGGCGCCGTCGATCTCGCGGTTCAGGATCTGCTCGCGGGCCGTGGCCGCGTCGGCGACCGTACGGGGGTCCAGCGGGCCGCCCGGGAGATTCTTCAGCTCGGTGAGGAGCCGCGCGGACATCTGCCGGGGCGCGACGACTCCGAAGGGTACGTCCGTCGGCTTCGGCTTGTGCAGCGCTCCGACGTAGGACGCGATGAACAGCAGTTGCAGTCCGAGCACGCCGATGACGAGCAGTGCGGCCCGTGGAGTGACGGCGTTCTTCACCTCGTCAGCGAAAGTCATGCCCCCACGGTCCGGGGCATCGGCCATTCGTGCAGGTGGGGCTGGGCCGAACGGGTGAGCGGACCGGCGGTCCGGGGCCGGGTGTGCGCCCCGCTTCGAGTATCGTACGAATGTTCGAAACTTGGTCTATGGTGGAGAGCGAGGGGGGTGGTGAGTACGGATCGGTCCAGGAGGTGCGGGTGCCCGGGTTCACGCATCTGCATACCGTTTCCGGGTTCTCCCTGCGGTACGGGGCCTCGCACCCGGAGCGGCTGGCGGAGCGCGCCGCGGAGCGGGGGATGGACGCTCTCGCGCTGACCGATCGGGACACGCTCGCGGGGGCGGTCCGCTTCGCCAAGGCCTGCGAGAGGGCCGGGGTGCGCCCGCTCTTCGGGGTGGAGCTCGCGGTGGGTCCCGCGGCGGCGGAGCATACGAGAGACGACGGACGTACGCATCGGCTGCGGCCCCCGGTCCGTGGCGGTGCCTTTGTCGATGAATCCGCACCCCGGGTCACCTTCCTCGCCCGGGACGGTGCGCGGGGCTGGGCGGAACTGTGCCGGCTCGTCACCGCTGCCCACGCCTCCACGCCCGCCGGCGCCGGTGCCGGGCAGCCTCTGGTCGGCCGGTCCGAGCTGCCCGCCGAAGGGCTCACCGTGCTGCTCGGCCCCGCCTCCGACGTCGGCAGGGCGCTGGCCGCAGGCCGCCCGGACCGGGCCGCCGCCCTGCTCGCCCCCTGGCGGGAGATCCACGGGGGCGACCTGCGCCTCGAAGTCGTCCACCACGGACGCGCGGGCACCGGCCCCGGGTCGCTGCGGCTCGCCGCCCGTACCGTCGGCTTCGCCGCCGAGCAGGGGGTACGGGCCGTGCTGACCAACGCTGTCCGGTATGCCGACCCCGGGCAGGGCCCGGTCGTCGATGTACTCGACGCGGCCCGTGGGCTGGTCCCCGTCGACCCCCGCCGTGCCCCGCTCGACAGCGGCGAACGCTGGCTGAAGGATGCCCGCGCGATGGCGGAGACCGCCGAGCGGATCGCCTCCGCCGCCGGGCTCGGCCGGGGCGCCGGAGCGCGACTGCTCGCGGAGACCCGGCACACCGCCGAGGCCTGTGTCGTCGACCCCGAGGGCGACCTCGGTCTCGGTGCCGTCCACTTCCCCGAGCCGCATCTCGTCGGCGCCGGTCGGCGCACCGCCCAGCGGGTGCTGGCCTCCCGCGCCGCCGCCGGCATGGTGCTGCGCGGCTACGACCACAGGCGCGACTACTGGGAGCGGATGCACCAGGAGCTGGACATCATCGCCTACCACGGGTTCGCCTCCTACTTCCTGACAGTTGCTCAAGTCGTGGATGACGTCAGGGCGATGAGGATCAGAGTCGCCGCCCGGGGGTCCGGCGCGGGTTCCCTGGTCAACCATCTCCTCGGGATCGCGCACGCCGACCCGGTCGAGCACGGGCTGCTGATGGAGCGCTTCCTGTCCAAGCGCCGTGCCGTGCTGCCCGACATCGACATCGACGTCGAGTCCGCCCGCCGGCTCGACGTCTACCGCGCGATCATCGGGCGCTTCGGCACCGAGCGGGTCGCGACCGTCGCCATGCCCGAGACCTACCGGGTGCGCCACGCCATCCGGGACGTCGGTGCCGCGCTCTCCATGAACCCGGCCGAGACCGACCGGCTCGCCAAGGCCTTCCCGCATATCCGGGCCCGCGACGCCCGCGCGGCCATGGCGGAGCTGCCCGAACTGCGTGAGGTGGCACGAGAGAAGGACCGGTACGGGCGGCTCTGGGAACTGGTGGAGGCGCTGGACGCCCTGCCGCGCGGCATCGCCATGCACCCGTGCGGGGTGCTCCTCTCGGACGCCTCCCTGCTGCGCCGGGCGCCCGTCGTGCCCACCAGTGGCGAAGGCTTCCCGATGGTGCAGTTCGACAAGGAGGACGTGGAGGACCTGGGGCTGCTCAAGCTCGACGTGCTGGGTGTGCGGATGCAGTCGGCGATGGCGCATGCGGTCACGGAGGTCAAGAGGGCCTCGGGGCGGGACGTGGACCTGGACGCCGTACCGCCGGGCGATCCGGAGACGTACCGGCTGATCAGGAGCGCCGAGACGCTGGGCTGCTTCCAGATCGAGTCCCCCGGTCAGCGGGATCTGGTCGGCAGGCTCCAGCCCGCCGGCTTCCACGATCTGGTGGTCGACATCTCACTGTTCCGCCCCGGGCCGGTCGCCGCCGACATGGTGCGGCCGTTCATCGAGGCCCGGCACGGCCGGGCGCCCGTGCGCTATCCGCACCCCGATCTGGAGGGGCCGCTGCGCGAGACGTACGGCGTGGTCGTCTTCCACGAGCAGATCATCGAGATGGTCGACATCATGACCGGCTGCGGCCGGGACGAGGCCGACCGGGTGCGGCGAGGGCTCTCCGACCCCGGGGCGCAGGGCCGGATCAAGGTGTGGTTCGCGCAGCGGGCGGCGGCGAAGAAGTACAGCGCCGAAGTGATCGCCCGGACCTGGGAGATCATCGAGGCGTTCGGCAGTTACGGCTTCTGCAAGGCGCACGCGGTCGCCTTCGCCGTACCGACGTACCAGTCGGCGTGGCTCAAGGTGCACCACCCGGCGGCCTTCTACGCCGGGCTGCTCACCCATGACCCGGGGATGTACCCGAAGCGACTGCTGCTCGCGGACGCCCGGCGGCGCGGGGTACCGGTACTGGGGCTGGACGTGAACCGGTCGGCGGCCACTCATCGAATCGAACTGGTGTCTGATGATGAAAGGGGTAAGGAGATCTGGGGAGTGCGGCTGGCGCTTTCGGACGTCCATGGCATCAGCGAGGCCGAGGTCGCCCGGATCGTGGCCGGGCAGCCCTACACCTCGCTGCTGGACTTCTGGCAACGGGCCAGGCCGGGAAAGCCGGCCGCCGAACGGCTGGCCCAGGTCGGCGCGTTGGACGCGTTCGGCGCCAACCGGCGCGATCTGCTGCTGCATCTGTCCGAACTGCACCGCGCCCAGCGGGGCGCGGGTTCCGCCCCCTCCGGTGCGCAGCTCCCGCTCGGCAACGGACACCGGACCGGCTCCATCGGGCTGCCCGACCTCAACGCGGCCGAACGGCTCAGTGCCGAGCTGGGCGTACTGAGCATGGACGTCTCCCGCCATCTGATGAGTGATCACCACGCTTTCCTGAAGGAGCTCGGCGCGGTCTCCGCCAAGCGGCTGCGCGAGGCACGGCACGGGGAGACCGTGCTGGTCGCGGGCGCCAAGGTGGCCACCCAGACCCCGCCGGTCCGCTCCGGCCGCCGGGTCGTCTTCACCACCCTGGACGACGGTACGGGCCTGGTCGACCTGGCTTTCTTCGACGACAGCCATGCCGCCTGCGCGCACACCGTCTTCCACTCCTGGCTGTTGCTGGTGCGCGGAGTGGTGCAGCGGCGTGGACCGCGGAGCCTGAGCGTGGTCGGCGCGGCGGCCTGGAATCTGGCGGAACTGGCCGAGCTGCGGCGCACCGGCGGGCTGGACGCGGTCGCCGCCCGGCTGGCGGCGGAGCCCTCGTCCGGGGAGGACGCTCCCGAGGGGGCCGGGCCCGCTCCCGACGGTGACGGCCGTCGTATCCGGATGTCCACCGGATACGAGATGAACCCCTGGTCCGACCTCCAGCCGCCCGGCGAAGGCGTCGCCACCGGAAGGAAGTTGTGGCACCAGAGCCCGGGGAGCGCGGGATGAGCACGGCACACGGTGAGCCGGGAATCCTGTATCTGCGGTTCCGCAAGGTCGGTGGCGGCCTCCCGGACAGTGCCGGTTACGAGGGGCTGCTCGCCCTGCTCGGCGCGTTCACCCCGATGGTCGAAGCGGTCCCGCCCGACGGGGCGCTCGCCGATGTGCGCGGCGCGCTGCGCTACTTCGGGCGGGACGTGAAGGGGCTGGCCGCGGTGATCCGGATTCGCGCGCTCGCCCTGCACGGCGTGGACTGCGCGATCGGGGCCGCGGAGAACCCGATGCTGGCCCGGATGGCGGCACGGCAGGCCGCGCCCGGAACGACATTCGTGGTGCCCGGGGGAGAGGAGGCCGGGTTCCTTGCGGCCAAGCCGGCCGCGGCGCTGGACGGCGTCGGGGCAGCGACGGCCCGCACTCTGTGCGGGTACGGACTCGACTCCGTCGGCCGGATCGCGGCGACCCCGCTCGGCACCCTGCAGCGGATCACCGGCGTACGGATCGGTCGCGAACTGTGGGAGCGGTCGCGCGGCATCGACCGCACGACGGTCGTTCCGGGCGCCGCCGCCCGGTCGATCGCCGCCGAACGGTCCTTCCCGCGCGACGAACTGGACCGGGAACGGCAGCGCCGCGCGCTCCTGTCGCTCACCGAGGAGCTGGGGGTCAGGATGCGCGGGGACGGGCAGGTGTGCCGGGGGCTGGCGGTCTCCGTGCGCTATGCCGACCGGACCGGCTACTCGACGCTGACCCGCAGTCGTACGCTCCGGGAACCCACGGCCCACTCCGCGGCGCTCACCGAACTCGCCTACCGGATCCATGATTCGTTCGCTCTGCAGCGGGCCCGGGTGCGGGGGATCGCGCTGCGCGCGGAAGGGCTGATGGACGGTGAACGGGCCACGCACCAGCTGTCGTTCGACCCGGTGGACGAGCGGGCGCGCCGGATCGAGGCGGTGGCGGACCGGCTGCGGGCCAGGTTCGGCCCACAGGCCGTGATGCCGGGCCGGCTCGCGGGCCGATCGGCCTTATGACGTCCTCTTAGACCGATCGGCAAATGGAGGGCGGCGTCGCGGGGCCGGGTGCGCACTCCCCCAAGGCCTTAAGGGCCAGGGAGGACCCCCTCCGGCGTTGTCGTCGGTCAACAACGCTCCGCGTTGCCTCCCTCCTCCGCCTTGCAGCTGCACGCACCCGGCCCCGCTCCTTATCCCACCCCCCATTTGCCGGTCGGCCTTATTGATGAACCCTCAGTTTTTACCGACGCGTAACTTCCCACGCCACCCTACTCGTGCGTAATTTGGCATGAGCGCAACAGAAATTCAGCAGTCAGAACTTGTGGTCCGGGCCGCAGGGCGCACCGACATCGCAACTTCCTTGAGCCGCAAGGAGACCACACGATGCTGCCCTGGAACCGTGCGCCGCGCACCCCACGTGCGCGGAGAACCCTCGCCGCACTGCTCCTCGCCGTCGCCGCAGTCGCCACCCCCACGGCCGCTGCCGCTGCCGCCACCCCCACCACCTCCCGTGGCTGGAACGACTACTCCTGCAAGCCCTCCGCAGCCCACCCCCGCCCCGTCGTCCTGGTCCACGGAACCTTCGGGAACTCGATCGACAACTGGCTGGTCCTCGCCCCCTATCTCGTCAACCGGGGCTACTGCGTCTACTCGCTGGACTACGGGCAGCTGCCCGGCGTGCCGCTCTTCAACGGCCTCGGCCCGATCGACAAGTCGGCCGGCCAGCTCGCCGCATTCGTCGACAGGGTGCTCGCCTCCACCGGGGCGTCCAAGGCCGATGTCGTCGGCCACTCCCAGGGCGGCATGATGCCCCACTACTACCTGAAGTTCCTCGGCGGGGCCGCGAAGGTGAACGCCATGATCGGGCTCGCACCCGACAATCACGGCACCACCCTCCTCGGCCTGACGAAACTGCTGCCGTACTTCCCGGGAGCGGAGGACCTGCTGAACGCCAACACGCCCGGTCTCGCCGACCAGGTGGCGGGTTCTCCCTTCATCACCAGGCTCAACGCGGGCGGCGACACCGTGCCCGGCGTGCGCTACACGGTCATCGCGACCAAGTACGACGAGGTCGTGACCCCGTACCGCACGCAGTTCCTGGACGGGCCGAACGTACGCAACGTCCTGCTCCAGGACCTGTGCCCGGTCGACCTCTCCGAGCACGTGGCGATCGGCACCGTCGACCGGATCGCCTACCACGAGGTGGTGAACGCCCTGGATCCGGCCCACGCCACCCCCACCACCTGCGCCTCGGTCGTCGGCTGAGGGAGACCGGAACGGAGCCATGGGACGCCCCGCCCGCGGAAACCCGGGCGGTGTGTCTCGCCCTGTACGGTCCACCACGGCCGCCGGACCGCCGGCCGGACGGGACGCGGGACGATCACGATCCGGCCGGCGAGCCGTCGTTGTCAGTGGCGAATGGCACGATCGACCCATGACGACGATCGACTGGGACTCCGCGGCCGACTCCTTCGACGAGGAGCCCGACCACGGGCTGCTCGATCCGGCGGTCCGGCATGCCTGGGCACGGCGGCTGGAGAGCTGGCTGCCCGGCGAGCGCTCCGAGGTGCTCGACCTGGGGTGCGGCACCGGAAGCCTCGCCCTGCTCGTCGCCGGACAGGGGCACCGGGTCACCGCCGTCGACCGGTCGCCGCGCATGGTGGAGCAGGCACGGGCCAAACTCGCCGGGACCGGCGTCGGGGTACATCTCGGGGACGCGGCCCGACCACCGGTCGGCAAGCAGCGGTTCGATGTGATCATGGCTCGGCATGTGGTGTGGCTGCTGCCCGATCCGGAGGCGGCCCTGCGCCACTGGTTCACCCTGCTGCGGCCCGGTGGGCGGCTGATCCTGATCGAGGGCGTCTGGGGCGGAGTCGGCCTCTCCGCCGAGCGGCTGACCGGACTCCTCTCCGGGCTCACCGAGCGCATCCACCACGAGCGGCTCTCCGACGATCCGGCCCTGTGGGGCAGGCGGGTCGACGATGAGCGCTACGCCCTGGTGGCCCGCGCCGAACCGCCGCGGCGGCACACCGAGGTCGTCGATGTGCATCTGATCCTCCGCCGCGGCCCCGACGTCCTGCTCGCCCGCCGGGCCAACACGGGGTACGCGGACGGGCTGTTCAACGGCCCGTCCGGACACGTGGAGGACGGTGAGGACGTCCGCGAGGCGATGATCCGCGAGGCTGCCGAGGAGATCGGTGTCGAACTCGGCCCGGACGAGCTGCGGGTCGCCCTCGTCATGCAGCACCGCGGCCCCGGCAGCAGCCCGCGGACCGGCTGGTTCTTCGAGGCGGAGTACGACCCCGCCCGCCCGCCGTACAACCGCGAACCGGACAAGTGCTCCGAGCTGGCCTGGTTCCCGCTGGACGCCCTCCCGGACGACATCGTCGCCTACTGCCGGGCGGGGCTCGACGGCTACCGTGCGGGGGAACACTTCCTGATCCACTGGCACGAGGACGGCGACACCGTGGCATACCAGCCGCACGGCATCCGCCGCGCAGTCCCGCTGCCGGCGGGTGGGGCCCGCACCGGCGGGGTGCACCACATCGAACTGTGGGTGCCCGACCTGCCGGCGGCCGAGCGGGGGTGGGGCTGGCTGCTCGGCGAGCTGGGGCATGCCCCGTACCAGCGCTGGGAGAACGGGCGGAGCTGGCGGCGCGGCGACAGCTATGTGGTGGTCGAGCGGTCACCCGACCTGACCGGGGGAACGCACGACCGCCGCCGCCCCGGGCTCAACCATCTGGCGTTCCACGTCCGGGACCGCGCCACCCTCGACGCACTGGTGGCCAGGGCCCCGGAGCACGGCTGGCGGCCGCTCTTCCCGGAGCGCTACCCGCACGCGGGCGGCGACGGGCACACCGCCGCCTACCTGGAGGACGCGGCGGGGTACGAGGTGGAGCTGGTCGCCGGCGTCCCGCAGACCCGCCCCGCGCCCCAGGCCCCGGCGCCGCACATCGACGTATGGGCGTGGCGTCGGGACTGAGAGGAGCTCAGGTCCGGTCCGGAACGCATGCGCGCAGCCCACGTCGTGCGGGACGGCGGCAGCCTCGGGGGACCGGCGTCCCGCACCCGTGGCGGGGCGGCCTCGATGCGCGGGCGGCGACCTGCCGGGGTGTGTCCGGGCTCCCGCGACAGAACAACCGGTACGTGGTACCGGTGGCCTGACGTCGTGTCAGAGGACCGGGACACTGCTCCAGGGCCGGACGGACTCGATCGCCGCCGCGACGCGGAACACCGTGGCGTCGTCGTAGGTGCGTCCGACGACCTGCACCCCCGTCGGCACGCCGGTCGAGGCGAAACCGGACGGCACGCTCAGCACCGGGCAGCGGCTGGCCATGTTGAACGCTGTGGTCATCGCGGATTCCAGATAGAAGTCCAGTTCGACGCCGTTGACCACGACCTTGGTCGAGAGGTGGTCGTCGTCCGCCCTGAGCGCCGGAACGGCGGTCGTCGGGCACAGCAGGACGTCGTAGCGGTCCAGCAGCGTACCGAGCGTCGTCTGTACCGCGGCCTCGATCTCAAGGCCCTGCAGGAAGCTGCCGGGCTCGCGGACGGCCTCGGCGGCCCGCTGGGCGAAGTCGAGCGCGTACGTGGTGAGCCGGTCGCCGTGCTCGGCGGCGACCGAGGCGATGTAGGGGCCGAATATCGAGCCGAAGTGGATCATCGCTGCCCGCATCACGTCCGCCCGCATGATGGGGACCTCCACCTCCTCGACGACGGCACCGGCCGCGCGCAGCGCCTCCGCGACCGCGCGGGTGTTGGCCTCGACCTCGGGATCGACCGGCCAGTCCCCGAGGGTGACCGAGAGCGCCACCCGCAGGCCTTCGGCGCTCTCGAACCGCTCGGGCAGGACGAGTTCGGACCGCAGCGAGACGGCGTCCAACGGGTGGGGCCCCGCGATGACGTTCTCCAGCAGGGCGCAGTCGGCGACGGTGCGCGCCATCGGGCCGTCGTGGCAGTACGTGTCGAGGTTGAACGGCGTCATCGCCGGCACGCGCCCGTACGGCGGCTTGAAGCCGACCGTGCCCGTGCACGAAGCGGGGATGCGGATCGAGCCGCCGATGTCGGAGCCGGTCGCGAGCGTCGTCTCGCCCGCCGCGAGTGCGGCGCCCGCGCCACCCGAGGAGCCCCCCGGAGAGAACTCCGGGTTCCACGGGTTGCGGGTGACGCCCCACAGCCGTGATTGCGTGTATCCCGCGCAACTGAACTCCGGGGTCGTGGTCCGGGCGTGCACGATGCCGCCGGCGGCCTGGACCCGCTCGATCACCGGGTGCGTCTGTTCGGCGATCTCCCCCTGGAACGCCAGGGAGCCGTCCGTGCTGAGGCGCCCCGCGATGGGCTGCTCCTCCTTCGTCGCGACGGCGAGGCCCTCCAGCGCACGGGGTGCTTCGCCCTTGCCCCCGTACCGGGCTTCGGCCTCGCGGGCGGCGGCGAGTGCCTCCTCGAAGGTCTGCTCGGCAAGGGCGTTGACCTTCGGCTCGACGGCCTCGGCACGCGCGATGATCGCGGTCATCAGCTCGACCGGCGAGAGGGAACGGTCACGGAAGCGGCGCAGGGCCTCGGTGGCGGGCAGATAGGCGAGGTCGGTGAGGTCGGTCATGTGAGAGTCCTTTGCGACGCATCGGAGGAGTCGGGTGGGTGCGCGGCGAACGCCGGGGCGGGCCAGGACGGTGTCGTGGGACCGGATTCGCTGATCCTTCCGCCCCGGCGAGGCCGTCTCGCTGGTGATGTGCCGGACGATCGCGAGGCCGTGGCGGACAGGAGGAGGCCGATGCCCTCGTCGCGCCGGGCGCGGGCGAGCGCGGAGGAGTGTCCCCGGGGGCGGCCGGGGACCGTTGGCGGGGACGTCAGGAGGCGGAGTGCACCAGCGCTCCTCCCACGTAGGTCTGCAGAACCCGGGCCGTGTGGATCTCCTCGGCCGGGTTGGTGAAGATGTCCCGGTCGAGGACTCCCGTACCTCGTCATGGCCGACGGCCGAGATCCGCTCCCCGGTGACGGCGAGGCTGCTGGCCCGGGTGCGGGCGGGATCCCCGGTGTGCACGGGGCCTTGGGCGAAGACCAGATCGGCCGTGGTCATGGGAGGCGCTCCTGGTGGGTCGGCGGTCCGGGAACGGACCGCTGGAGGGAACGAGGTGCCGCGGGCCGTGCCGCGCGCCGGCAGTGCGGCGGTCAGATGGCGGTGTTGAGTTCGCCGTCGACCGCGGTGTCGCGGGTAGGGGTGAAGTAGGGCGACCGATGGTGCCAGCGGGCCCACGCGGCGGCCAGCAGTCCGGAGCCGATCATCAGGACCGGGACGAGCAGTGCGAACCAGCCGTTGTCGGCGGAGACTTCGAAGTGATCGGTGGAGCGGTAGAAGGTCCAGGCGAGGTAGCCGCCGGTGGCGAGCAGCGCGAGCGCGCCCAGCACCGGTCCGACGACGGCGCGCAGGGCCTCCAGCGGTGACGTGCGCAGCAGGTGGCGGAAGCGCACCGCGGCGGCCGCGGCGGTGACAGCGTAGTAGAGGGCGACGACGATGCCGATCGCGTTGACGGCGGCGAAGATCAAGTCGTTGACGGTGGGGATGACCAGCGCCATCGCGGCGAGGACCAGAGCGATCGCGGTGATCAGCAGAGTGCCGACGGCGGGGGTCCCGTGCTTGGGGTGCAGCCGCGTCCAGACGGGGCCGAGAACGCCGTCGCGGCCCATCGCGTACATCCCGCGGGCAGTGGGGATGACCGAGGCCTGGAGCGACGCCACCGCGGAGAACATGAGGGCGATGAGCGGCAGTGCGGCCAGCGGCTGCTCCGCGAGCTTCATACCGAAGTAGGCGAGTCCTTGCGCGCCGTTGTCGGCCAGTTCGTCCAGTGGCAGGACCCGTTGGAAGGCGGTGCCGGCGAGCAGGAAGAGGAGCAGCATGACGGTCAGGGCGATGAACCCGCCACGGGAGGCGTCCCGCGGGTCACTGACCTCTTCTCCGACGCTGAAGACCGACTCGAAGCCCCAGTAGCAGAAGACCGCGAGCACCATGCCCTGGGCGAGGGCCGCGGCCGAGGGGATGTCGAAGGGGTTGAACCACTGGAGCGAGAAGGGCTGGTCCCCGGCGAACAGGCCATAGCCGCAGAAGGCGAGCAGCACGCCGTACTCGAAGATCAGCAGGTACTTCTGCAGACGTGCCGCGAGGTCGAGCCCGCGAACGGCGACCAGCGCGGCGGCGACCAGGACGGCCATGCCGAGCAGGGTGGACTGGAGGGTGGAGTCCGGATCGAGGGAGAGACCGGCGACGCTGTGGACGGAGGCCTGGCCGAGGAGCTGGATGGTCGCCGAGCCCGTCACCGTGGTGGTGTAGGCCATGAACACGATGGTGCCGACGACGTTGACCCATCCGATCAGGAATCCCAGCCAGGGGCTGAAGATGTCGCCGACCCACTTGTAGCTGCTGCCGGCGTTGGGTTCGACGCGGTTGAGCCGCCCGTATCCGCCGGCTATGCCGAGCACGGGCAGGAAGGCCAACAGCATGATCGCCGGTAGATGCAGGCCGACGATGCTCGCCATCAGACCGAGCCCGATGCCGATACTGCTGGTCGCCGCGGTGCTCGACGCGGCGAGGACGATGCCGTCGACGACGCCGATGGACTTCCGCATCGCGGCCTGGGGTGCCTGGGCGCTGCTCCTCGGCGTGGTGCTTGCACTTTTCACTGGTACCACCAACGGATCGTCGCCTTGCGCAGGGGGAAGGTGGGCGAAGAGCCCGGATGGCAGGCCATGAAACCGTTGCCCTCTTCACACGTCAATGGCGTTGTCATAAGCTCCGCACCATGAATGAGCGTGTGGTTCCGGAGCCGCAGCGGCGGCGCAGAAGGCCGACGAAGCAAGGCACGGTACTGTCCGAGCAGATCATCGTGGAGACGGCCCTGCGGCTGGTCGGTCAGCATGGTGCGGAGGCGTTGACGGTCCGGCGGCTGGGAGCAGCTCTGGGCGCCGACCCCAGTGCGCTCTACCGGTACTTCCGCAACACCGACGACCTGCTGCTCGCGATCGCCGACGAGCTCATCGGCCGTGCCCAGCACGGCTGGAAGTCCACCGGCGAGTGGCGTACCGACCTGTGCGAGCTGGGTCTGCTCGTCCATGCCTCGTACCAGGCGCATCCGCAGGCCGCCCTGCTGGCGGCGCACCGGACGACCGGGCGGGACAACGAGATGCGGGCCGTGGAGAGGATCCTCGGCGTGCTGCGGTCGGCGGGCTTCGGCGACCGGGAAGCGGTGCGGATCTATCACGCCTTCGTGGACCAGGCGCTCGCCTTCGCGGCCCTGGACGCGGCGGCGCTCGCCCTGCCGGCCCCCGCGCAGGTGGCCGATCTCCAGGTGTGGCAGGACCGCTACGGCCGCCTGGACGCGAGCTCCTACCCGCACATCGCCGCCACCGCGCAGCTGCTGGCGACCGACATGATGTCCAGTGGCTATCCGTTCGCGCTGGAGCTGCTGCTCGACGCCGTCGAAGCCAGGCTGCCCGTGCGGGCGGGGAGGCGGGCTGAGTCCGGATCGGGTGCTCTCGCCACGCGGCCCGTCCGGACGCGGGTGGATCGCGGCCGAGGTCCTGGCCGCGTCGGCCTCGGTTCCGGGTGAGCCGCAGCGTCGCGCGGATTTACGTCAACGCCGTTGACATGCTTTCGGGAGTGGAGTCTCATGGCGGGACCCAAGACCCAGCCGCTCCACGCACCACCCGAGGAGTCCTCCATGGATCCCGTCCACGCTCTCCGGGATGCCGGCCAAAAGGGTCTTCTCCCGCCGGACGCGGGCCGCCTCGGCGTTCTGCTCGACGGTCCGCTTGTCCGGGTGCCGGAGGGCCGGACCCCGGCCCTCCAGCACCCGGGGCTTACCCGCCCCCGCGGCCACGGGACAGCCCTCAGGGCCTGTCCGGCCCTGATCTCCCGGACAGGCCGCGGGGGCTGTCCGGGGTGTCATGGCCTCGGCTCACAGGGTCCGCTCAAGGCGGTCGGCCATCAGCCTGACGAAACGTGACGGGTCGCCGAGTTCGCCGCCCTCGGCCAGCAGTGCCAGGTCGTGGAGGAGCTCGGCCGTCTCCTCCAGGCCGGGGACGGACTCCTCGCTCTTCTCGGAGTGCACCCGGTTGAGACCGCTGACCAGCGGGTGCTCCGGGTTGAGTTCGAGGATGCGCTTGACGTGGGGGACGGGCTGGCCCATGGCGCGGTACATGTTCTCCAGCGCCGGTGTCACGTCGTGCGTGTCCGAGACGACGCAGGCGGGCGAGACGGTGAGGCGCGAGGAGAGCCGTACCTCCTTGACGGTCCCGCTCAGCCGGTCCGTCATCCAGGCGAGCAGATCCGCGTACTCCTGCTGCCGGTTCTCGCGTTCGGCCGCGGCCTCCTTCTTCTCCTCATCGGTACCGAGGTCGACCTCGCCCTTGGCGACGGACCGCAGCTGCTTGCCGTCGAACTCGGGTTCCGCCTCGACCCAGACCTCGTCGACGGGATCGGTCAGCAGCAGCACCTCGACGCCCTTGGCCCGGAACGCCTCCATGTGCGGGGAGTTCTCGGCGGCCTGCCGGGACTCGCCGGTGAGGTAGTAGATGTGCTCCTGGCCGTCCTTCATCCGTTCCACGTACTGCCGCAGCGTGGTCGGCTCGTCCTTGTCGTGGGTCGTGGCGAAGGACGCGACGCCGAGAATGGCATCACGGTTCTCGAAGTCGCTCAGCAACCCCTCCTTGAGGACGCGGCCGAACTCCCGCCAGAACGTGGCGTAGCGCTCCGGGTCGGCGGACATCATGTCTTTGACCGTCGACAGCACCTTCTTCGCCAGACGCCGGTGCATCAGCTGGATCTGGCGGTCCTGCTGGAGGATCTCGCGCGACACATTGAGCGACAGGTCCTGCGCGTCGACGACACCCTTCACGAAGCGCAGGTAGGGCGGCATCAGCGCTTCGCAGTCGTCCATGATGAAGACGCGCTTCACATAGAGCTGGATGCCGCGCTTGTACCCCTGCATGAAGAGGTCCTGGGGCGCGTGCGACGGGATGAAGAGGAGCGCCTGGTACTCGAACGTGCCCTCCGCCTGCAGCCGGATGGTTTCGAGCGGGGCGATCCAGTCGTGGCTGATGTGCTTGTACAGCTCGTGGTACTCGTCGTCCGTGACCTCGTCGCGCGAGCGGGCCCAGAGGGCCTTCATCGAGTTCAGGGTCTCGGGTTCGCGCGGGGCGTCGCCGTCGGCCCCCTCGCCGGACTCCGAGGTGTCGTCGGAGGCGGTCTCCGCGGCCATGCGGACGGGCCATGTGATGAAGTCCGAATACCGCTTGACGATCTCCCTGATCTTCCATGGGGAGGCGTAGTCGTAGAGCCGGTCGTCGGCGTCCTCCGGCTTGAGCCGCAGCGTGACCGCGGTGCCCTGAGGGGCGCTGTCGACGGTCTCGATCGTGTACGTGCCCTCGCCGCTCGACGTCCAGCGGGTGCCCTGGCTCTCGCCCGCGCGCCGGGTCACCAGCGTGACCTCGTCGGCCACCATGAAGCTGGCGTAGAAACCGACGCCGAACTGGCCGATCAGCCCTTCGGCCGCGGCGGTGTCCTCGGCCTCCTTGAGTTCCCGCAGGAACTTCGCCGTGCCCGAGTTCGCGATGGTTCCGATGAGCTGGACGACCTCGTCGTGCGACATGCCGATGCCGTTGTCCCGCACGGTCAGCGTGCGGGCCTGCTTGTCGGTCTCGATGTCGATGTGGAGGTCGGACACGTCGGCGCCGAGCGAGTCGTCGCGGAGTGCTTCGAGTCGCAGCTTGTCGAGCGCGTCGGAGGCATTGGAGACGAGTTCGCGCAGGAACACGTCCTTGTTCGAGTAGATCGAGTGGATCATCATCTGCAGAAGCTGGCGCGCTTCCACCTGAAACTCGAACGTCTCAGTCGGCATAATCCGTGATTCCTTCTCAGGTCACCGGGTGGGAAACTGGCCTGAGCACTTTAGATCAACCGGTCATCACGGAGACCGTTCCCGGCCAGTGCGCACGAGGGCGGGAACGGATTCCGGACCCGCCGCCGTGCACGGGGCGCGCTCCATGGGCCCGGTGCACGGCGGACCGTCACGGCCGGGACGTCGACCGCCCGGGGTTGCGGCGGCGGCAACTCCGGCGGCCGGACGGCGGCTTCGGGCGTCAGGCCAGCAGCGTCGCGAGACCCTCCGTGCGGGCCAGGTGTTCCAGTTCGTCCAGTGCCCGGCGGGCCGCCCCGGCCGCCGCCGGGTCGCGACCGGCGAGTCCGCTCTCCTCGAACTCGTCCTCGTCCAGCCGGAGCACGGACGAACCGTCCGCCGACACCCACAGGTCCAGGTCCAGATCCTCGACCAGGAGCTCTCCGTCCCGCAGCACGGCGGGGCGGGTGATGTCGCAGTACCAGCCCTTGAGTCCGCCCGTGCCGTCACGGACCTCCTTCACGGCGAACCAGCGGTCGCGCCAGTAGTGCTCGGTGAACACATCCCCCGGCTCGAACCGTACGAAGCCGAAGTCGCGGACCCCCGGCGCCGCCCAGGGCGCACGCACCGTCACCCGGGTGCCGTCGTCGCGGACCACGTCCGCCGGATAACGGATCTTGGTCCGCCCGGCCTTCACCAGGGCGACCAAAAGCGTGGTCTCAGCCGAGCTTGCGGACATGGCGCACCTCCGTGGCGCAGATTTCGTAGCCGAACCATCGGTTGACGGCCAGCATCGGACCGTTGTCCGCGTCATTGCCGGTATACGCGTCCGTGTATCCGGCGGCACGCGCCCGGTGCAGCGAGTCGTTCTTGGCGAGCCTGGCCAGGCCCCGGTTGCGGTATGCCCGGCGGGTTCCGGTCATCCCCGACATGTAGCGGGTCAGTCCGTCGGCCTGCGCCGCGCTGAACGCCGCCACCTCTCCGTCGACGACCACGACCGACGTGAGCGCGTGGTCGAATCCGGGGCGGCGCCAGGTCTGCCGGAGCCAGTCCTCGTAGTCGGACAGTTCGGCCGGGGTGTCGCTCGGCTCGTCGGCCGTGGTCTCGGCGTCCGCCTCGAAGAGCGGGCGCGGGTCGTCCGCGAAGTCGGCGGCGGTACGCAGCTCGACGCCCTTCGGCAGCCCCTGACGCGGCGGCAGCACCCCGTGGGCCAGGTCGAGATGGAGGAAGTGGGCCGAGCGGCCGGCCGTGTAGCCGCGCTTCTCCGCGAAGGCGCGGTTCGACGGGGTGTCGAGCACCCAGGTGTAGATCGCGAGCGCGCCCTCCCGCGCCAGATACTCCTCGGCCGTGCTCAGCAGCAACCCACCCGCCCCACGACCGGTGCGGTCCGGGTGCGTGTACGGGTTGAAGAACGCCTGGCCGGGTTCGGGGCTGTCGTGGACGAGGCCGACCTGCGCGGTCCCGATGAGCTCCCCGTCCTCCTCGGCGACCAGCGGCCGGTAGCGCTTGCCGGGATGGGCGCAGGACAGATCGAAGGCGACCAGCTCGGGAGTCGTCACGATGTAGGGCAGTGCGGCACGTCGGACCCGCGCCCAGGCCTCGGCATCGGCGGGCAGGAAATCGCGAACGAGGACAGTCATGGGCCGGACGTTACGCGTGGGCACGCACGGGCCGCCCCTGATTTTCCGGCCGGTGGGGGACAATCGGGGCGTGACCCTGAAGATCATCCTTGATCCGGACGCCGGTACCGCCCCGTACGAGCAACTGCGCACGCAGATCTCCGAGCTGGCCCGCTCCGGCGCGCTGCCCGTCGGCTTCAGACTTCCGACCGTACGCGGCTTCGCCGAGGAGCTCGGCCTCGCCGCGAACACCGTGGCCAAGGCGTACCGGGCGCTGGAGACCGACGGGGTGATCGAGACCCGTGGGCGCAACGGCACGTTCATCGCCGCCGCCGGGGACGCGGCGGACCGTCATGCGGCCGCCGCCGCCCAGGAGTACGCGGAGCAGGCCCGGCGGCTGGGGCTGTCGCGGGCCGAGGCGCTGTCCCTGGCCGAGGACGCGGTACGGGCGGCGTACGCGGCGCGCTGATCCGTTGCCGATGCCTGGACCGCGAGCGGGGCCGACGCGGCCCGTTGATCCGGGTCTCGGCCCGACCGGCCGCGGGCGACGGGCCGCCGGGCTCAGAGATACAGGCCCGCGTCCGCGCCCGAATCCTGCTTCGGCACCGACGCGGGACCGCTGCCGCGCCGCAACGCGTACAGCTCGGCGAGCGTGGCGCCCTCGCGGCCGAGCCCTTCCTCCGTACCCAGCCAGCCCACCGCCTCCTTGCGGGTCAGTGGGCCCACCTCGATCCTGGCCAGGCAGCGGCCGGGCCTGACCACCGCCGGGTGGAGCCGCTCCAGGTCCTCGTTGGTGGTGACGCCCACCAGCACGTTGCGTCCCTGGCCCAGCAGCCCGTCGGTGAGGTTCAGCAGCCTGGAGAGCGCCTGGCCCGCCGCGTGTCTGGCCTCGCCGCGGATCAACTCGTCGCAGTCCTCCAGGAGCAGCAGCCGCCAGCGGCCCTTCGCCGTGCCGTCGTCCTCGCCGATCGCGATGTCCATCAGATAGCCGACGTCGTTGAAGAGCCGCTCCGGATCGAGCACGCAGTCGACCTGGCACCAGTCCCGCCACGAGCGCGCGAGGGTGCGCAGCGCGGAGGTCTTGCCGGTACCGGGCGGACCGTGCAGCAGGAGCAGCCGGCCCGCGATGTCATCGGGTGTCACCTTCATCAGCCGGTCCATGGCATCGGCCACCGGCGCGGTGTAGTTGGCGCGGACCTCGTCCCAGGTGCCGGCGGCGATCTGCCGGGTGGTGCGGTACGGGCCGCGGCGCGGGGACACGTACCAGAAGCCCATCGTCACGTTCTCGGGCTGCGGTTCAGGTTCGTCCTGGGCCCCGTCCGTCGCCTGGCCGAGCACCTTCCTGGCCAGCTCCGCGCTGGTGGCGGTGACCGTGACGTCGGCGCCGCGGTTCCATCGTGAGACGAGCAGCGTCCAGCCGTCGCCCTCGGCCAGCGTGGCGCTGCGGTCGTCGTCGCGCGCGGCACGCAGCACCTTGGCCGCAGGAGGCAGCAGGGTCGCCCCGGCCTTGACGCGGTCCAGGGACGAGCTGTGCGAGTACGGCTGCTCGCCCGTCGCGAAGCGGCCGAGGAACAGCGCGTCGACGACGTCGGACGGGGAATCGCTGTCGTCGACGGTGAGCCGGATCGGCAGAGCGGACTCGGGGTTGGCAGGCATGGCGCCCATGATCCGGCAAGGGAGCACCCGACGCACCCGGGTTTCACCACCTTCCTCCCCGCTTCGCAGGCCGTAGTCCCGGCCTCCGGACCGCGGACATGACGCGACCTCAAGGGGACGCGTGGGAGAACTCGTTGGAGCAACTTGGCATGAACACTTCCGGTGGAGGTGCGGGTGCTGCTACCACGGACACGGCAGACCAGGCGGAGATCCTGCCGGTCGGTCCAAGGGAGGTTCCATGAAGATATCCAGACTCGTGGCGTTCTCGTCATCGCTCCTGCTCGGCGCCGTGCTCGCGCTGACTGGAGCGACCATGGCCAACGCCGCCTCGTCCGTCGACTACGTCGCTCTCGGGGACTCGTACTCCTCGGGCGTCGGATCCGGCAGTTACGACAGCGCCAGTGGCGACTGCAAGCGCAGCACCAAGGCCTACCCCGCCCTCTGGGCCGCCGCCAACTCGCCCTCGTCCTTCGCCTTCACCGCTTGCTCGGGCGCCCGCACCAGTGATGTCAAGGCCGGTCAGCTCGGCCCCCTGAACGCCTCGACCGACCTCGTCTCGATCTCCATCGGCGGCAACGACGCGGGCTTCTCCGACGTCATGACCACCTGCGTCCTCCAGTCGGAGGCCACCTGCCTCAGTCGGATCGCCACGGCCCGCAGCTATGTCGACACCACCCTGCCCGGCAACCTCGACTCGGTGTACTCGGCGATCCGCGCCAAGGCGCCGTCCGCCCGCGTCGTCGTCCTCGGGTACCCGCGCTTCTACAAGATCGGCGGCAGCTGTGTCGTCGGCCTGAGCGACAAGGTGCGTACCGCGATCAACGGTGCCGCCGACTATCTGAACGCGGCGACCGCCAAGCGCGCCGCCGACCACGGCTTCACCTACGCCGATGTCGCGGGGAAGTTCACCGGACACGAGATCTGCTCCGGAAGCGCCTGGCTGCACAGCCTCAACTGGCTCGACATCGGTGAGTCCTACCACCCCACCGCGGCCGGACAGTCGGGCGGCTATCTGCCTGTCCTCAACTCGGCAGCCTGATCCCCGCTCCGTCATGCGCCGGGCCCGTCCGGCAGGCCGGCGGGCAGGAGGCCCCCGTCCGCAGGGGTCTCCGTCCGGCAGGCCGGCGGCCCATCGCGGGCGAACCGCTTCCGTTCTGTCCAACTCGCCCTGGAATCGGGCGGATTCGGCTGCAGGCCGTCAACCTCCGTATGTGTGTGCTCAATCCTGTGACCGGGATACACGGGTGTCGTCGTGGGGGGATAGGGTTAACCTGCCCGGGCCGGGTGCCCTCGTACGGGTGGGGAGTGACATGGAACAGATAGCGATGCGCAGCAGGCCGCGTGTGCCTGCCATCACATGCGGAAGCAGTGCGACGAGTTCGCGCCTCGATCGCCATCTCGCGGTGCTCGGCGGCCCTGCCGTCCCGCAGCGGGAGACGGCGGAGGCGACACTGCTGATGCGCGAGATCACCTCGCGCGACGCCGCCCGCAGCCGTCGGAGCAGGAGTGCGCGGGTCTCGCTCTTCGCGCCGCTGCGACGACTGCGCCGCTCGCTCTTCGGTAGCCGCCACTGACCCGACCGCCCGTCACGACCGCGCATCGGTCCCCTGCTCGGGCTCCCCGGCCAGGCCGCCCACGCGGGTGACCACACCGTCCCGGCACTGCGCTGCTGTCCACCCTCCCGTCATCCCTGGGGTCCGCAGCAGCGCTTCGGTGTGCTTGCCGAGGCATCCGGCCCATGCCGAGCGGTATGCCCAAATAATTCGGCGCCGAAGTACTTACTAGACTGTTCGCATGCCCGAAAAGCGAGCCGCGCGCCTGAGCCCCGATGACCGAAGGGCCCAGTTGGTCGCCATCGGGCTCGACATGCTCGCCGACCGGTCACTGGACGAGCTCTCCACGGACGAGGTGGCGCGCCGCGCCGGTATCTCCCGGGGGCTGCTCTTCCACTACTTCGACTCCAAGCGGGACTTCTACCGCGCCGTCGTGCGGCAGGAGTGCGACGGCTTCGCCGCAGCCACGGAACCGGACTCCTCGCTGGAGCCCGTCCCCTGGCTGCGGTCGTTCATCACCGGCTTCGTGGCGTACGTGCTGGAGCACCGCAAGGTGTACCTCGCCCTGGTCCGCGGCGCCGCCGGCAGTCAGCCGGTGGTGGAGGACATCGTCGAGCGCACCAGGGGCGTCCTCGCCCGGCGGGTGGAGGAGGCCCAGCGACGGCTCGGGATGCCGGATTCGCCGCGGCTGCCGATCGCGGCCAGGGCCTGGATGGCGTTCGCGGAGGAGGCCGTCACCAACTGGCCGCCCGGTGGGCCCGACGCGCCGGCGGAGCTCGGCGCCTTCCTGGAGTCGAGCTTCATCAGCCTGCTCGGCGCCCTGGACCGACCCGCCGCGCTGCCCCGGTGACCGAGGTGCGCCGCGGTCATTCGCCGCCGCGCGCGTAACGCCGTACGGCCAGCGGCACGAACACCGCGAGGAGCGCCACCGACCAGGCGAGCGTCCCGGCCACCGGATGGGCAACCGGCCAGGCGGCGTCGGCCGCCGGGGACGCGTTGCCGAACAGTTCGCGGGTGGCCGAGGCCATCGCGCTGATCGGGTTCCACTCCGCGACCGTCCGCAGCCGGCCCGGCAGGTTGTCGGTCGGGATGTACGCGCTCGACAGCAGCGGCAGGATGAAGGTGGCACTGCCCAGCTGGCCGGCGGCCTCCTCGTCGCGGATCAGCAGGCCCAGCCAGCAGCCCAGCCACGACGTGGCGAACCGCAGGAGCAGCAGCAGCCCGAAGGCGCCCAGGGCGGCGAGTGGGCCGCCCTCGATCCGCCAGCCGACCGCGAGTCCGGCCAGGATCAGCGGAACCATGCCGATGGCCGTGGTCAGCAGATCGGCGGCGGTCTGGCCGAACGGTACGGCGGTCCGGCTCATCGGCAGCGTACGGAACCGGTCCATCACCCCGCGGTCGCAGTCCTGCGATGCCTGGAACATCCCGACCATGATGCCGTTGGCCGCCGTCGCCGCCAGCAGCCCCGGCACCAGGAACGCGCGGTACTCCTGGCCGGGCATGGCCAGCGCGCTGCCGAACACGTAGCCGAAGAACAGCAGCATCGTGATCGGCATGGTCTGGGTCAGGATCATGACGCCCGGTGCGGCCTTGATCCGCTGCAGATGGCGGCCCAGCATGGCCAGGGCGTCGGCGACCGGGGTGCTCGTGGCCGGTGCGACGGTCGGCTCGTGGGCCGGTGCGATGCCGCTCATGCTGCCGTCTCCTTCAGGGGCGGGGAAGTGCGGCCGTCGTTGCGGCCGGTCAGGCGGAGGAAGACCTCGTCGAGCGTGGGCGGGCGCAGGCTCGCGTCGACCAGCGGTACGCCGGCCGCGTCGAGTTCGCGGACGATACGGGGGAGGGTGAGCGTGATGTCGGTCGCGACGGCGCCCACGGTGCGGCGCTCGCGGTCGAGCACCGGTTCGGCGCCGGTGAGCTGATCGAGCACGGCTGCCGCCGGGACCAGCGCCGACTCATGGGTGACGACCACCTCGGCGTAACTGCCGATACGGGACTTCAGTTCGGCGGGGGTGCCGCGGTGGGCGCCCCGGCCCCGGTCGATCAGCACGATGTCGTCGGCCAGTCGGTCGGCCTCCTCCAGATACTGCGTGGTGAGCAGCACGGTGGTGCCCCGGTCGGCCAGCTCGCGCACCGCCGCCCAGATCTGGTTGCGGCTGTGCGGGTCGAGCCCGGTGGTCGGCTCGTCCAGGAAGAGCACCCGCGGCCGGGTCAGCAGACTGGCGGCGAGATCGAGCCGGCGGCGCATCCCGCCGGAGTAGGTGCGGGCCGGACGGTCTGCGGCGTCGCCCAGTTCGAAGCGTTCCAGGAGCTCGTCGGCCCGGCTGCGCGCGGCCTCGCCCCGGAACCCGAGCAGCTTGGCGAAGAGCCGCAGGTTCTGCCGGCCGGACAGTTCGCCGTCGACCGAAGCGCTCTGCCCGGTGACGCCGATCGCCGCGCGCACCGCCCCCGCCTCGCGCACCACGTCGTGGCCCGCGACCCGGGCGCTTCCGCCGTCCGGGACGGTCGACGTGGTGAGGACCCGGACGGCGGTGGTCTTGCCTGCGCCGTTCGGCCCCAGCACTCCGCAGACGGTGCCCTCGGTGACCGCGAGATCGAGTCCGCGCAGGGCGTGGACATCGCCGTAGCGCTTCTCCAGACCTTCACTAAGTACAGCGTACGTAGTTGTCATGCGGCCCACCGTACCGCACTACGTACGGTGTACGTAACTACGATGGTGGGCGAGGTGATGATCCATGGTGGGGCGACCCGCTGTACCCGAAGTGATCTGGGCGCGCCCCGAGCGTGCGGGCCGCGGCCCCAGGCCCGCGTTCAGCCGCGCCGACATCGCGGCAGCCGCCGTCCGCATCGCGGACGCGGAGGGGCTCGACGCGGTGTCCATGCGGAAAGTGGCCGCCGAGCTCGGCTGCGGGACGATGTCGCTCTACAACTACGTGCCGCGCAAGGAGGATCTGTACGAGCTGATGCTCGACGTGGTCAGCGGCGGGTACGAGTTCCCGGAGCCGTCCGGCGACTGGCGTGCCGACCTCATCGCGCTGGCCCAGCAGGCCCGCGCGATGATGCACCGCCACACCTGGGCGCCCCGGCTGATGTCACCCGTGTACGGCTTCAGCCCGAACGTCCTGCGGTATCTGGAGTACGCGCTCAGCTGCCTGGACGGGGTGGACGCACGGTTCGGCGAGAAGATGGAACTCATCGCCATGGTCAACGGTGTGGTCACCACCTATGTGGCGAACGAGATCGCCACGGCGGAGCGCAGCCGGTCGCTGCCCTGGTCCGAGGAGCAGGAGCACGCCGTGCGCACGAACTATCTGATCAGCCAGATCGCGACCGGGAAGTATCCGCGGATGGCGGCGGGATTCGCCGAGGACTCCGGGCCGATCGATCTGGAGGGCGTCTTCGACCGGGCGCTGCACCGGGTGCTGGACTCCTTCGGCCGGTAGCGCGCGGGCCTCGGGCGCCCCGTCACAGCAGCGCGAACTGCCCGTCCGGGCCCTCCTCCTGATGATCGAGCACCGAAGCGGGCCGCCGGGCCGCGGCCGGGACCGGCAGGACACCTGCCGCGCGGAGATCGCCGACCGTGATCCGGGGCCCGTCGGCCAGGCCCTCCCGCCGGGGCCGGAGCCCGTCGAGCAGGGCGAGCACGGTGATCAGTTCCAGCAGCTCCGAGGTCCATTCCTGGGGCCAGGCGCGTGGCCGGAGCGCGTCCAGGCCGTCCACGTCCTTTGCCCCGGCCGCCGCCGTGCGGCGCTCGAACCACACCTCCAGCATCCGGACCCCGCCGACCCGGAACTCCCAGGCCCCGGCCGGCACCGGCGAGATCCGGCCCGTGCCCAGCGTGAGCGTCTCGTCGGCCGGGTCGTACCCCAACGCGGTCGGTACGGGCGGAACCGAGGCCCGCACATAGGGGCGGCGCCCACCGGGCAGTCGCGGGCGCTCCCCGCCGCGGGCACCGCGCAGCTCCAGCCGCAGCAGTTCCTCCCCCAGCTCCACCCCCGCCGACCAGCACTCCGGGTCGGCGGGCAGGGGCACCACGCAACCGGCGGGGGAGTGGCGGGCCGCCGCGAGCGCCCAGGCCAGCACGGAGCGATCGGTGACCGTGTCCCCGTGGCGGTCACGGAGCAGGGCGAGCAGTCCGGGGGCCAGATTGGGTTCGAGACCACCGGGGCGCCGGTACAGCGGCCGGATCCGGCCCGGCCGGCCCGCGGGGGAATGGCCGTCCGGCAGCAGCGCCGTCACGGTCAGGGCCGGCCCGGTGTCCTGGGGCACGTACCCGTGCTCGACGGCGAAGAGCTGGTGCCCGTCGGCGACCCGCCACAGCTCGGGACGGGCGGCATCGATCAGCCGGTGGTCGGGGATCAGCCACTGCTCGTCGAACGGGCCGTGCAGGATCCGTACCGGCTCGGGGCACGGCCCGGACTCGTGGGCGAACCGGCCGGTGCCGGTGGCCTGCCCCGGAAGCGCCGCCACCGGGGTCCGCGGGGTACGGGACCGAGTGGGCCGGAACAGCCGTTCGCGCTCGGCGGCCTCGGCCCGGACCAGCCGCTCCCAACGAGCCTTGAGCGAACCGGCGTCCGGGGCGGTCACCCAGGGGCGGCCGGTCCGCAGCGGCCGTACGGACCATGGCATGAGGTCGTCGAGCAGCGGGACGTCGTCGTCCCCGCCGGCTCCGGCCGCCGCCCGTGCTGCCACCGTGTCGTCCTCCCCGTCGCCACGCCGCCTCCGGCATCGTAACGGCGTCGCAGGGCGGGCCGTCAGTGCGCTTCCACCGTCACCGAGAACGAGAACCGGTCGCCCCGGTAGCGGATCTGCGCCACATCCACCACCTGTCCGCTCTCGTCGTAGGTCACACCCGTGTAGAACAGGATCGGGCTCAGCAGCGGCACCTGGAGGAGTTCGGCGGTGACCGGGTCGGCGAGGCGCGCCTCGACCGTGTCGGTGATGCGCGCGATCCGGACACCGACCCGGTCGCGCAGCACCTTGGTCATCGGCCAGCGTTCGAGATCGGAGACGTCGAGCCGGGCCGCCACCTCGGGACGCACCGCGTTCTCCGCCCAGTTGGTGGGCTCACCGCTGTCCCCGTCGCGGCGCAGCCTGCGGTAGCTGACCACCTCCGGGCAGTCGGGGAAGTACTCCGTGAGATCGCCCGGTACGGCGACCGGGCCATGGCCGAGGACCGCGGTCCGCTCGCCCGACTGCTGGGCCACGATCGCGTCGATCGAGCCCAGCAGCCGGACCGGCGAGACCCGGCGGGCGCGCGGCTCGATGAAGGTGCCGCGCCGCCGGTGCCTGCTGATCAGCCCTTCCGTCTCCAGCTCCTTGAGCGCCTGGCGCATCGTCAGGACGCTGACGCCGTAGTGCGCGGCGAGCTGCTCCTCGGTCGGCAGTCGCGCCGAGGCATCCTTGGCGCGCCCCAGTATCGAGGCGCGCAAGGACTGCGAGACCTGGTACCACAGCGGCAGTTTGCGGTTCAGGACCAGCGAATCGGGAGCGAAGGCGGGCCCCTGGGACGTCTTGGGCATGTGAGGCACCTGGGTCACCTGGTCTCTCCGTACTGCGACACGGTGGCCGCGACGACGCGGGGGCCGGGAAGCGGCGTCGTTGCCTACGGCCTGAAGTTGCGGCTCAGACCCTGCCACACGTCGTCGTAGCCGTGCTGCAGATGCCTGGCGGTCGCCGCCTGCCCGGTCGCCGTCACCGGCCAG
This sequence comes from Streptomyces sp. NPDC047515, assembly GCF_040643055.1. Taxonomy (NCBI): domain Bacteria; kingdom Bacillati; phylum Actinomycetota; class Actinomycetes; order Kitasatosporales; family Streptomycetaceae; genus Streptomyces; species Streptomyces sp. NPDC047515. The sequence goes on along the minus strand of NZ_JBEYTM010000019.1, from coordinate 112,247 downwards.
CGGGTCTCGAACATGAAGGCGAGACCGTCATCGATCTTCTGCGGTTTCAGTTCCGCCCCGCTCGCCCGGTCGAAGGTCTCCCGGTCCGGTCCGTGCGCCGACATCATGTTGTGCAGCGAACCGCCGCCCGGGACGAAACCGCCCTCGCCGGCCGTCTTCGCGTCGTACGCGCCCTCGATCAGGCCCATGTACTCGCTCATCACATTGCGGTGGAAGTAGGGGGGCCGGAAGGTGTTCTCGCCGACCAGCCAGCGCGGCGCGAAGACGACGAAGTCGACACCCGCCAGGCCGGGGGTGTCGGACGGCGAGGTCAGCACCGTGAAGATGGACGGGTCGGGGTGGTCGTAGCTGATCGAGCCGATGACGTTGAAACGGTGCAGATCGTAGACGTACGGAGCGTGGTTGCCGTGCCAGGCGACCACATCCAGTGGCGAGTGGTCATAGGTCGCGGACCAGAGATTCCCGCAGAACTTGTTCACCGCCTCCACCGGGCGTTCGGTGTCCTCGTACGCGGCGACGGGAGCGAGGAAGTCGCGGGCGTTCGCCAGGCCGTTGGCGCCGATCGGGCCGAGGTCGGGGAGGGCGAACGGCTGGCCGTAGTTCTCGCAGACATAACCGCGGGCGGTGGCATCGAGCAGCTCCACGCGGAAGCGGATGCCCCGCGGGATCAGCGCGATGTGCCCCGGATCGGCGCGCAGCAGGCCCAGTTCGGTACGGAGCAGCAGGCCGCCGCGCTCCGGGACGATCAGCAGCTCGCCGTCCGAATCGCTGAACACCCGGTCGGTCATGGGCGCGTTGGCGTGGTAGAGATGCACGGCCATGCCGGTGCGCTGCGTCGCGTCGCCGTTGCCGCCGAGGGTCCACAGGCCGGCCAGGAAGTCCGTCCCGGGCGCCGGCTCGGGGAGGGGGTCCCAGCGCAGCCGGTTGGGGTCGGGCACGGATTCGGTGAACGGGGCGGTCCGGATCGCGCCGTTGTCGATGCGGGCGAACGGCGGATGAGCGGCCGACGGGCGGATCCGGTAGAGCCAGGAACGGTGGTTGTGCGCCCGTGGTTCGGTGAAGGCCGAGCCGCTCAGCTGCTCCGCGTAGAGCCCGAGGGGCGCGCGCTGGGGCGAGTTGCGGCCGATCGGCAGCGCCCCCGGTACCGCCTCCGAGCTGTGCTGATTGCCGAAGCCGGCGGAATGCTCCAGCCCTTCCGCCGTCTTCCTCGCCTGCTCGATGCCGCTCATGTGCGCTCCCGGTGCCGAAGGAATCCTATGGACAACCGTAGGAATCGAAGCAGGGTGCGTCAACGGTATTCGCGGCGCGCAGGGGGGGTTCAAAAGTTGAACAATGCTCTACTCTCCCGCACATGTCGTGGACACGAAGACTTCTGGTGGTCCTGGCGGCGCTCGCCGCCGCCCTCCTCGCGGCTCCGGCCGCCCAGGCGCACGAGGAACGGCCGGTCACCCTGCCCGACGGAACCGGCAGCGTCCCCGTGTATCGCACCGGCGAACCGGATCTGCTGGTCTGCAAGAGCGACCGGGCGGACTTCGAGCGCCGCATATCCGGCTTCCCGGCAGGGTTGCGGTCCCGCAACCTGAAGCTGTTCGACCGCTGCCAGAAGTCCGGCTACCGCCATCTGCAGCAGGCCGTCGACGCGGTCGGCAGACCCGGCATGAACATCGCGATCCTGCCCGGCCTGTACGAGGAGGAGCCCTCGCTGCCCAAGCCGACGGGCGAGTGCGCCCGGCTGAAGGCGCCCAACTCCAAGCTCGGCTACCAGATCCTGTCCTACGCGCAGCAGGCGCGGTGCCCGCACAACCAGAACCTGGTGGCGATCCTCGGAAAGAAGGACCTCCAGATCGAGGGGACGGGCGCCGAGCGCACAGACGTCGTCATCGACGCCAAGTACCAAAAGCTCAACGCGATCCGCGCGGACGGCTCCGACGGCGTCTACTTCAAGAACTTCACCGCCCAGCGGACCACGTTCAACTCCCTGTACGTCCTCGCCCAGGACGGCTTCGTCATCGACTCCGTCCTCACCCGGTGGAACGACGAATACGGCTTTTTGACCTTCGCGAGCGACCACGGGCTGTACAAGAACTGCGAGTCGTACGGCAACGGTGACTCGGGCATCTACCCCGGCAGCGCGTCGAACATCAACGACGGGTACGGCTACGAGGTGCCGCGCTACTCGATCGAGATCACCGGCTGCCGCAGCCACCACAACATGGTCGGCTACTCCGGCACCGCGGGCGACTCCGTCCACGTCCACGACAACGAGTTCGACCACAACATGGGCGGCGCCTCGATGGACAGCGCCTTCCCCGGCCACCCCGGGCTGCCCCAGAACCACGCCCGCTTCGAACGCAACCTGATCCACGACAACAACGCCGACTACTACCCGTACGTCGCCGACGGCACCTGCGCCAAGCCGCCCGTGGACCGGGGGTACGAGGACGGGGTCGTCTGCCCGCAGATCTCCATGCCGCCGGGTTCCGGCATCATCACCGCGGGCGGCAACTGGAACGTGTACGAGAACAACTGGATCTACGGCCAGAAGCGCGCCGCGTTCTTCCTGAGCGCGGTCCCGGCCTTCATCCGCGGCGAGAACGCGCTGTCCAAGCAGGCCGACACCTCCCACCACAACCGGTACGCGGGCAATCACCTCGGTACGGACAGGGCGGGCAACTCCCGGCCCAACCGCACCGACGTGTGGTGGGACGGCCAGGGCGACGGCAACTGCTGGCAGTCCGACACCGGCGCGTCCTCCCCGCGCGCCCTGCCTGTCTGCGGTTCCGAGCGTGGCGCCGTGTCCGGGCGCACCGACCGGCTCGTCGGCGAACCGGTCAAGCTCGCCCAACTGCTGGTCTGCGCCGACTACAACGTGCAGGCCCGACGGCTGCCGGCCGGCTGCGACTGGTACGGAGCACGGGGCGTCAAACGTATCGAGGTGCAGTTGGCGCTGGCGGTCGCGGTGGTGCTCGCGCTGGTCGGCGGGGTGCTGTGGTGGCGCAGACTACGTGGCAGCCGGCTCGCGACCGTGGTCACGGTGCTCGGTGCGATCGGCCTCGGACTGGATGTGGCCGGATCGACCATGGGGCTGGCCTCCACCCATGTGCCCGCGCTGGCCCTGCTGCTGACCGGGGTGTGGTGGACGGGGATCGGCCTGGCGCTGCGGGGCGAACGGCCCTGGCTGGGCTGGACCACGGTGGTCCTGGGGGCGCTCACCCTGCTCGATGCCGTCGACAAGGGCGTATTCATGATCCCGTGGATTCCGCTCAGCCCGGCCTGGGTGCGTGGACTGCTCGGTGTGATCTGGGTGGTGTGGGCCGTGGTGGCCTCCGCCCGGCACGGCGACCGGGGTGGCGAGCGGCACGGCGAACGGGGCGGCGACCGGGGCGCGCCGGACGGCGGCCCGGGTACGTCGGGCGGAAGCGGCCCGTCGGGGCAGGACGCGGTGCCGGACCCGGGTGCGGTGCCGGCCCGGGGCTCAGGCCGCGCCCCGGCCCCTGGGCAACCCGCTTCCCCGATATCCGCCCCGGAAGGAGACGCATCATGAACCACTCGCGCCGGCAACGGCGTTCCGACCGGCTCACCCGGACCGCCGTCTGTGCCGTCACCGTGCTCACCGCAGGCGCCCTCGTGTTCGGTGCGAGCGCCTGCGGCGGGCGGGCCACCACCCACCACAAGCCCGGCACCAGTCACGAGCAGGCCGACGGCGACATCGGCCGGCTCCTGGCCGCCGACGACGGTTCCGGCCACCGGCTGCGCGAAGTGGACGCGAAGGGTGCCCCCGAGGTGACGGTCGCCGTGCGGCCGGACTCCGAGGACGGGTGGAACGTCCATCTCTCCGTACGCAACTTCCGGTTCACCCCGGACAGTGTGGGTGGCGCCGCCCTTCTCGGGCGGGGCCACGCCCGGCTGTTCCTCGACGGCCGACCCCTCGCCAGGGTCTACGGCCCCTGGTACCACCTTCCCGCCTCCCTCGTCCGCGGCGCCGGTGGCGGTACCGGCCTCACCGCCCGGCTCTACGCCGACGACCACACCGCGTGGGCCGTCGACGCCGCCCCCGTCCAGGCAGCCACGTCCCTCACCGCCACCGCACAGCCCACCACCCCCGTCGACCCCCGTCCCGAATCGTCCCGACCCGAATCGCCCCGGCCCGACACGACCCTGGAGATCGTCGTCTCCCACGGCAGGGTCAGCCCGGCCCCCGGCCGTACCGAGGTCAAGAAGGGCCGCACCGTCGAGCTCCGGGTCCGCAGCGACCGCGCCGACACCCTCCACGTCCACGGCTACGACAAGGAGGCCCGGCTGCCCGCGGGAAAGACCGTCACCCTCAGCTTCACCGCCGACCGCACCGGGCTCTTCGAGGTCGAGACACACGAGTCCGACCTGCTCCTGACCCAACTCGTCGTACGGTGAGCGTCCTCGCCCATGGCATCGGTGCCCAGCACGACCTTCCGCTGTCCCCCTTCTACGCCTTCGCCGGAGCGTTCGCCGCGCTCTTCGTCTCCTTCCTGGCGCTCGGCCTGCTCTGGTCCACCTCCCGATTCCGCGGCGACCGGGCGGGCCGCCCGGTCCCGGCCGCCGTCCAGCGTCTCGCCGACGCCCGGTCCACCCGTACCGTCGTGCGCGTACTCGGGCTGGCCGCCGCCGCGTTCGTCACGTTCCACCTCCTGCTCGGACCGGACGACCCGGACCGCAACCCGGCCCCCGGTGCCGTCTACGTACTCCTCTGGGTCGGGCTCGTCCCCGCCTCGCTCCTTCTCGGTCCCGTCTGGCGGCTGCTCAACCCGCTCCGTACCGTCCACCTCCTCAGCTGCCGCGCGCTCGGCCGTGACCCCGCCGCAGGCCGCCCCCTTCCCGAACGCCTCGGTCTCTGGCCCGCCGCGACCGGGCTCCTCGCCTTCACCTGGCTCGAACTCGTCGCCCCCGACCCCGCGTCGACCACCACCCTCCTGCTCTTCCTCTCCCTCTACGCCGCCGTCCACCTCGCCGGCGCCGCCCGGCACGGCGCCGGATGGTTCGACCGGGCGGACGCGTTCGAGGTCTACTCGGGACTGCTCGCCCGGCTCTCCCCGCTCGGCCGCCGCACCGCCGACCGCCGCCTCGTGCTCCGCTCCCCGTTCACCCCCGGACTCGTCGCCACCGTCTGCGTCATGCTCGGCTCCACCGCCTATGACGGCTTCTCCGACGCCCCCTCCTGGATCACCACCGTCCAGACCTCACCCCTGGGCCGCACCACCGCCGCCACGCTCGGGCTCCTGGGCGCCGTCGCCCTCGTGGCCGGCCTCTACGCCCTCTGTGCCGGCGCCACCCGGCTGATCTCCGGCCGACTCGGCCACCCCCTCACCTCCTTCGCGCACTCGCTCGTCCCGATCGCCCTCGGCTATCTCGTCGCCCACTACTTCACGCTCTTCGTCACCGAAGGACCACGCACAGTCATGGTGGTATCCGGCACTGACAATCCGCTCCCGCCGGAGCCGCCCCTCGGGCCCGGTGGTGTGGCCACGCTCCAGGTCGCCGCGATCGTCCTGGGGCATGTGCTGGGCGTCATCGCCGCCCACGACCGGTCCGTGCGCCTCTTCCCGCCCGGCCGGGCCGTCGCGGGGCAACTCCCGCTGCTGGTCCTGATGATCACCTACACCATCGGCGGGCTCTCCCTGCTCATCGCATGACGGCCGCGCCCCGCACCGACCCGTCACCCGCAGAGGAGACCCACGGCATGATGGAGCCCGTGCCCCAAGCGAACACGAACCTCCGCCGCGCCCCCGTGCAGCAGCGCAGCGCCGAACGTCTCGCCCGGATACTCGACGCCTGCGCCGAACTCCTCGACGAGACCGGCTACGAGCAGTTGTCCACCCGGGCCGTCGCCGTCCGCGCCGAGGTCCCCATCGGCTCCGTCTACCGGTTCTTCTCCAACAAGCGCGCGCTGACCGACGCGCTCGCACGGCGCAATCTGGACAGCTACGCCGAACGCATCACAGCCCGCCTCGCCGCCATCGAGGCCGGCGACTGGCGCAGCGCCATCGATGCCGTCCTGGACGAGTACCTGGCGATGAAGCGCTCCGTGGCCGGCTTCGCGCTCGTCGACTTCGGCGCACCCGCCCCCGACGACGACCCGGCCAGTGAAGCCAACCGCCGGGTGGCCGGCCGGCTCACCGAACTGCTCTCCGGGCACCTCGGCCGGGCTCCCGACGACGATCTGCTCCGGACGGTGCTCGTCTGCGTCGAGGCCGCCGACGCCCTCCTCCAACTCGCCTTCCGTACCGACCCGGCGGGCGACCGGGCCATCGTCGCCGAGACCCGCGTCCTGCTCCGGGCGTACCTGGCCCAGGTCCTGGACTGACTGAGAGCGCCCCTTCCAAGGGGCGCCGATGTCGGCATGACCGTCACCATCCGTACGATCGCCCGTGAACCGGCCCGCGGCCCGCACGGACCCGGTCACCGAGGTCCTCGTCGGCCGCATTCCGCGTGTCCGCGGGGTTCGGGCCGGGATCTTCATCAGCCTCGCCGTGCTCTGCGCCACCGATGTCCTCACCGCGTATCCGCCCGCCGTCGGAGGAGTGGCGGGCACCGCGGCGCCGTTCGTCGTGCTCGGCGCGCTCCTGCTTGCCGCGGCGCGGCTGGGCGTACGCGCCCGAAACGTCGAAGCGGCCCGGCCGGGCCGCAGCCACGGCGCCGACCGCGCTCGGCGAACCGGAACCTCACCTGACAATTCCGGCTCACCCACCCCAGTACCGCGCAACCTTTGCGCGAGTCATTCCCACCACCCGGGACCGTGGGCTAATTTCGGCCCACTGCAGCCGCTGCCCACCGCTCCACCCCACCAGTCCCGGGCGGAACCACATATGACTCGCGCCATTTCCCTGCACAACGTCAGCAAGACGTACGGACGCACCACGCGTGCCGTCGACCGTCTCTCACTCTCCGTCGACCCGGGCGAATTCGTCGTCCTGCTCGGCCCCTCGGGGTGCGGCAAGTCGACCGTGCTCCGCATGATCGCCGGCCTGGAGGAGATCACCGAGGGCGAGCTGTTACTCGACGGCGAACCGGCCAACGACCTGGCGCCCCGCGAACGTGAAATGGCCATGGTCTTCCAGAACTTCGCGCTCTACCCGAGCATGACCAACCGGGCCAACATCGGCTTTCCGCTGAAGCTGGAGAACCCCGGCCTGGACCACACCGACCGCGTCGAGCACACGGCCAGGATGCTCGGCATCGAAACGGTCCTCGACCGCTATCCCGGTCAGCTCTCCGGCGGTGAACGCCAGCGGGTCGCCATGGGCCGGGCCATTTCGCGCCGCCCCTCCGTCTTCCTGATGGACGAGCCGCTCTCCAACCTCGACGCGAAGCTGCGCAACCATCTGCGGGCCGAAATAGCGCATCTCACCCAGGAGTTGGGTGTCACCACCGTCTATGTGACGCACGATCAGGCGGAGGCGATGTCGCTGGGCGACCGGGTCGCCGTGATGCGCGGCGGACGGCTCCAGCAGGTGAGCCCGCCGCGCGAGGTCTACGCCCTGCCGGAGAACGTCTTCGTCGCCGCGTTCATCGGCACCCCGCGCATCAACCTGCTGCAGGCCGTCGTCCATGCCCCGTTGGAGGGGCGCATGTCGATCGACCTCGGCCGTCAGCGGCTGCCGCTGCCCGAACCGCTCAGCCCGGACCACCAGCTGCTCCGGATCCAGCAGGGCCGCCGGCTCATCGTCGGACTGCGCCCCGAGGCCGCCAGGATCGCGCCGCCCAGCCAGGCCCGCCCCGGCGAGGTCGCGCTGAGCGGCATCGTCGAGCACGTCGAGTACCAGGGCCACGAGGCACTGGTCCACCTCAACACGGGATCGCGTCCCGCCATGGTCCCCGAGCTCGAATCGGCCCGCCCCGGCAGAGCCGCGCCACGCCGGCGCCGCACCGGCCCCGGTGGCGGGGTCGGCGTACTGGAACGCCTCAAGGAACGTGCCATCGGGCACATCGGCGGCCCGGTCGTCACCCTCGGCGAGCCCGGCCCGGACAGCGACCCGAGCGCCCCCCGGGGCCCGGACCGCCCCGCGATCTCGGCAGCCGACCTCGTCGTCCGTACCGGCCCCGACATGCGGCTGCGCACCGGCGGACAGGTCCCGCTCCTGGTCGACCTCGCCCACCTGTACGTCTTCGACCACCACGGCCGCCGGATCTGCCCCCTGCCCAAGGAGGTTCCCGGTCTCGACGTGTAGGGTCTTTCGTCAGGTTCCATCGGATTTCATCCTGTTCCATCCTGTTCCATCCTGATCCAGGCGAAAGCCCGTGGTGTCGCGGCCGGAGGGCAGGGCCTCGACGGCCGGAACCGCCTGGTGCCACGCTCTTCGGCCGGTGCCCCCGGATCCGGGAAGCGGACCTCGGGAGCCGATCGGACCCCGGCGTTGACCTCAAGTCCACTGGAGGTCGTACGTTCCTCCCATGAGCATGGAAGCCACCGCGTGGACGCAGCTCCACAACGTCATGAACGCGCAAGCGGACCGACGCCCCTTCGACCGAGCCACCCTGCGGCGCATCGCCGCGTTCGCCCGACCGCACCGGCGCCGGGTCGCCCTCTTCCTGATCCTGAGCGTGGCGACGGCGCTGCTCGCGGTCGCCACTCCGATCCTCGCGGGCCGCGTCGTGAACGCGATCGTGGCCGGCGAGGAAGGGGGCACCGTCACGCGATTGTCCCTGCTCATCGCCGTGATCGCCGTGGCGGAGGCGGCGCTCGGTCTGGCCGGCCGCTGGCTCTCGGCGAACCTCGGCGAAGGGCTGATCCTGGATCTGCGCACCACCGTCTTCGACCATGTGCAGCGCATGCCGATCGCGTTCTTCACCCGTACCCGCACCGGTGCGCTTGTCAGCCGTCTCAACAACGACGTCATCGGGGCCCAGCGCGCCTTCAGCAACACGCTGTCCGGCGTCGTCAGCAATGTCGTGACACTGCTCCTCACCCTCGGTGTCATGCTCTCCATCTCCTGGCAGATCACGGTGCTCGCGCTGGTGCTGCTGCCGGTGTTCGTCCTGCCCGCGCGCCGGATGGGTACCCGGATGGCGCGGCTCCAGCGTGAGGCGGCAGCACACAACGCCGCGATGGGAACCCGGATGACCGAGCGCTTCTCCGCCCCCGGCGCCACACTGATCAAGCTCTTCGGCCGGCCCGCCGACGAATCAGCAGAATTCGCCGCCAGAGCGGGCCGGGTGCGCGACATCGGGGTGCGCACGGCCATGGCCCAGTCCGCGTTCATCACCGCCCTCACCCTGGTGTCGGCGCTGGCGCTCGCCCTCGTCTACGGACTCGGCGGGTACTACGCGCTGCGCGGGCAACTGGACGCGGGCGCCGTCGTCTCCCTGGCCCTGCTGCTGACCCGGCTGTACGCGCCGCTCACCGCGCTCGCCGGGGCACGCGTCGAGGTGATGAGCGCCCTCGTCAGCTTCGAGCGGGTCTTCGAGGTCCTCGACCTCAAGCCGCTCATCGACCAGAAGCCGGACGCGCGGACGCTCCCTCAGGGCCCGGTGGCCGTGGAGTTCGACCAGGTCCGGTTCGGCTACCCGTCAGCGGACAAGGTCTCCCTCGCCTCGCTCGAAGACGTCGCGACCCTCGACACCCGCGGCGGCGGCGAAGTGCTGCGCGGGGTCTCCTTCCGCGCCGAGCCGGGCCAGACGGTCGCGCTCGTCGGTTCCTCCGGCGCGGGCAAGTCGACCATCGCGCAACTGCTGCCGCGCCTGTACGACACGGACGAGGGTTCGGTACGCATCGGCGGCATCGATGTACGCGATCTGTCCGCCGACACCCTGCGCGACACCCTCGGCATGGTCACGCAGGACGGCCACCTCTTCCACGAGTCGGTCCGCGCCAACCTTCTGCTCGCCCGGCCCGGAGCCACCGAGGAGGACCTCTGGGACGCGTTGCGCCGCTCACGGCTGGAGGGTCTGGTCGCCTCGCTGCCCGACGGACTCGACACCGTCGTCGGCGAACGCGGCTACCGGCTCTCCGGCGGCGAACGCCAGCGGCTGACGATCGCCCGGCTGCTCCTGGCTCGCCAGCGCGTCGTCATCCTCGACGAGGCCACCGCCCACCTGGACAACACCTCCGAGGCCGCGGTACAGGAGGCGCTCACCGAAGCGCTGGCCGGACGCACCGCGATCGTGATCGCCCACCGCCTCTCCACCGTACGGGCGGCCGACCTGATCCTGGTGGTGGAGAACGGGCAGATCACGGAGCGGGGCACCCACGAAGAGCTCCTCGCGGCGGGCGGACGGTACGAGGAGCTGTACCGCACCCAGTTCGAGAGCCCCGGCACGGAGCCCGCGGAAATCGGCTGACGACGGCCGCCCGGGGAACCCGGTCCCGGTGGCGCTCCAGTCCGTCCCGGCGGCCTCGACCGCCGCGAACGCCCCCGCCGGGTAGGGGAGTTCTGCTGCCAGGGCCGTTGCCCGGCCGAACTCCTCGTACGCCGCCCGCTCCCGGCCCAGTGCCGCGAGCGCGGCCGCGCGCACCGTGTAGGCCTCGGTCAACGACAGTCGCTCGCCCGCCTGTTCGGCGCGCACCGTCTCCTGCGACGCCGGCCGGACCGCGTGCTCGGGGCGCCCCGACAGCAGGTGCGCCCAGGCCGGCAACGGGGTCGTACCGGGCCCGCTCGTCGGCCAGTACCGCCAGTGCCTCCCGCGGGCGGCCCTCGCGCACCAGGAGCTCCGCCCGCGCCGTCCGCACCTCGTGCACGGTCGTAGGAGCCTGCCGGGAGCGTCAGCCGGTAGGAACCGTCCGCCGAGGTCGTCACGGAGCGGGTCGAGACGGACCCCGAGGCCTTCACGGTGACGCCGGAGAGTGCGGCGCCGGTCGCCCTGTCGGTGACCTTGCCGGTGACGACGGCCGCGGTGTGCGGGGCCCTGTCGACGGACGCGAAGACGTCGAGCCTGCCCTCGCCCCACACGTTGTTCGCGCCGGCCGTGCCGCCGCAGTGCGTGTCGTCGACGTCGACGGCGCCCTCGCCTCGGCGCGCAGCGCCGTGAACGCCGCCTTCGCCTTCGCGGCGTGGCCGCGCCCGCCCTTGGCCGCGGACAGGTCCGCCTGCTTCTTCAGGACGACGAAGAAGGTCGACCACTTGCCCTTCTTGACGGTGTCGAGAACGGCGGAGTCGACCTCGGCGGTGCTCTGCGCGGCGGTGCTCCTCGCCGTCGCGTCGGACTGTGCGAAGGCGGGGGCCGGGCCGATCAGCACGGCCGCCGACGTGATCGCGGCCGTCGCCCACGCGGCGGATCTGTGCCGGGGGGATCGGGGCAGGTGCATGGGAATGCTCCTCCTGGATGGGTACCGGGGAGCCCGTCCCGGTAGTCCCGGAACTGCGGGGGAAGTCACGGGGGTGGGGCGGGCTGGCCCCGGACGCTAGGAGGAGGGCGTTACTGGCGCACTACTGGCCCGGCCGGACGGACATCCGGCGCACGGCGTGACACGGTGAAGGGAGCCATGGAGAGCCCTCTGGCGGAATGAACCCTGGCGCCCGAAAACTAACAGCGCTAGTTTGGGGCGCGGACGAGTACGCCGTGACCACGGCCCCCGGGAGGAACGCGATGAAGGCCCACGACGGGATGTACATCGGCGGCGAGTGGCGGGCCGCCGCGGGCACGGACACGATCGCGGTGGTCGATCCGGCGGACGAGCAGGTCATCGCCCATGTCCCGGCGGGAACGGCCGAGGACGTCGACACCGCGGTACGGGCCGCCCGCGCCGCTTTTCCCGCCTGGGCCGCGACCTCGCCCACCGAGCGCGCAGCGAAGCTCGCCGCCCTGCGCGACGTGCTCGTCGCCCGCAAGGACGAGATCGCCGGGACGGTCACCGCCGAACTCGGCGCGCCGCTGCCGTTCTCGCAGGCGGTGCACGCGGGCGTGCCGATCCTGGTGGCCGGCTCGTACGCCGAACTCGCCGCGTCGTACGCCTTCGAGGAGAAGGTCGGCAACTCCACCGTCTACTTTGAACCGGTCGGCGTCGTCGGCGCGATAACGCCGTGGAACTACCCGCTGCACCAGATCGTCGCCAAGGTCGCCCCCGCCCTCGCGGCGGGCTGCACGGTCGTCCTCAAGCCCGCCGAGGACACCCCGCTGACCGCCCAGCTCTTCGCGGAAGCCGTCCATGAAGCGGGCATCCCCGCAGGCGTGTTCAACCTGGTCACCGGCCTCGGCGCGGTCGCGGGACAGGCGCTGGTCGAGCACGAGGGCGTCGACCTGGTCTCCTTCACCGGCTCCACCGCAGTCGGCAAGCAGATCGGTGCCACGGCGGGCGCGGCCGTCAAGCGCGTCGCCCTCGAACTGGGCGGCAAGTCCGCCAATGTCATTCTGCCGAGCGCGGACCTCGCCAAGGCCGTCGGCGTCGGCATCGCGAACGTCATGGGCAACTCCGGTCAGACGTGCAGCGCCTGGACCCGGATGCTCGTGCACACCTCCCGGTACGACGAGGCGGTCGCGCTCGCCGCGGAGGCCGCCGCCAAGCACGGCGACCGCATCGGGCCCCTCGTCAACGCCAAGCAGCACGCGAGGGTGCGCGGATACATCGAGAAGGGTGTGGCCGAGGGTGCGCGCCTCGTCGCGGGTGGCCCCGATGCCCCACGCGAGCGGGGCTACTTCGTCAGCCCCACCGTGTTCGCCGACGTCACCCCGGAGATGACCATCGCCCAGGAGGAGATCTTCGGCCCCGTCGTCTCGATCATCCGCTACCGGGACGAGGACGACGCCCTGCGCATCGCCAACGGCACCGTGTACGGGCTCGCGGGAGCGGTCTGGGCGGGCGACGACACCGAGGCGGTGGCCTTCGCCCGCCGGATGGACACCGGGCAGGTCGACATCAACGGCGGCCGGTTCAACCCGCTCGCCCCGTTCGGCGGATACAAGCAGTCCGGCGTCGGCCGCGAGCTCGGTTCGCACGGACTCGCCGAGTATCTCCAGACCAAGTCGTTGCAGTTCTGATCTTTGCGCCCCTGCCCCGATCCCGCTGCCGACCGTCAAGGAGCCTGCTCGTGGTCCGCGCCGCCGTACTGCCCGCCGTCGGAGCCCCGCTGGAGATCACCGACATCGAACTCCCGGAGCCCGGCCCCGGCAGGGTGCGGGTCCGTCTCGCTGCCGCGGGGGTCTGCCACTCCGACCTCTCGCTGTCCGACGGCACCATGCGGGTGCCGGTACCCGCCGTCCTCGGACATGAGGGCGCGGGCACCGTCGTCTCGGTCGGCGAGGGCGTCAGCCATGTCGCACCCGGCGACGGGGTCGTGCTCAACTGGGCGCCTTCCTGCGGAAGTTGTCACCATTGCGGGATCGGTGAGGTCTGGCTCTGCGCCGACGCCCTGTCCGGTGCGGCCGGCGTCCATGCCCGTACCGCCGACGGCACCGCACTGCATCCCGGCCTGAACGTGGCCGCGTTCGCCGAGGAGACCGTCGTCGCCGCGAAGTGCGTGCTGACCGCTCCGGACGGCGTCGCGCTCACCGACGCCGCGCTGCTCGGCTGCGCGGTCCTCACCGGATACGGCGCGGTCCACCACAGCGCCCGGGTCCGCCCCGGTGAGTCCGTCGTCGTCTTCGGCATCGGCGGGGTCGGCCTCGCCGTGCTCCAGTCCGCCCGGATCGCGGGCGCCTCGAAGATCATCGCGGTCGATGTGTCTCCCGGGAAGGAGGAACTGGCCCGGCGGGCGGGCGCCACCGACTACGTGATCGCCTCCGACACCACCCCGCGCGCGATCCGCAAGCTCACCGACGGCCAGGGCGCGGACGTGGCGGTCGAGTGCGTCGGGCGGCCCGTCACCATCCGCAGCGCCTGGGACTCCACCCGCCGCGGCGGCCGCACCACGGTCGTCGGCATCGGCGGCAAGGACCAGCTGGTGTCCTTCAACGCCCTGGAGATCTTCCACTGGGGCCGCTCGCTGACGGGCTGCGTGTACGGGAACAGCGATCCGGCCCGCGACCTGCCGGTCCTGGCCGAACACATCCGGGCGGGCAGGTTCGACCTGTCCATGATGGTCACCGAACGGATCGCGCTGGACGGCATCCCCACGGCCTTCGACCACATGATCGCGGGCAGGGGTGGCCGGGCCCTGATCGTCTTCCAGTAGTGCTTGGCCAGGTCGGTATCGGGGTGGGTGTGTCGCGGTGGCAGGTGGGGCAGGCGCCGGTCCTGACCGCGAGCAGGGTCTGCAGTTCACGGACGGCTTGGTAGAGGCTCAGGCCGGCGCCGCGTCTTTTGCGGCTCTGGCCAGTCGTTGCAGGGTGCGGAAGGCGCGGGCGACGGAGACGAGGGCGACGTGGTGGTGCCGGCCGTCCCAGGTGCGGCCCTCGAAGTGGGCCGGCCACAACCGACCTGACCAGGCACTGCCAGGCCGTTTCGTTTGGATCGCCGAAGATGTCAGCCATGGTCTCTGAAGAACGCCGACGGCGTGTCCGGACTCACGCACCCTGACCCGCCCGCCCGTCCGCGCGACCTTTAATATCATGTGGCGTTTCGTCGTCGGACGCCGATGCCTGCCTGGCCGTGTCCGCCGCCCAACGCCCACGACGTCCGCCGCACAGCGATGGAGTCGGGTATCGAGCAGTCGAGGAGAGGAACGTTCATGCGTGCTCGGAGCATCGGCGCGGCCGCCGCAACAGCATTGGCGCTGGTGGCTGCCCGCGACCTCGTCCAGAAGAAGCACGCACTGCTCAGAAACTTCCCCGTGATCGGGCACGCCCGGTACCTGTTGGAGACGATCGGGCCGGAGCTGCGGCAGTACGTCGTGACGTCCAACGAGGAAGAGCGCCCGTTCAGCCGTGACCAGCGCACCTGGATCTATGCGTCGGCGAAGGAAGAGAACAACTACTTCGGGTTCGGAACCGACGTAGACGTCGAGCACGTGCAAGGGCACGCGTACGTGAAGCAGCGCACGTTCGCCGGCACGCTGCCCGACCTGCACGACCCGCAGGCCCCGCTGCCCTCGGCCAAGGTGCTGGGCGGCCCGCGCGGGCGCGCCAAGGCGTTCCGGCCGGCGAGCGTCGTGAACATATCGGCGATGAGCTTCGGATCGCTGTCCGGCGCGGCCATCACGGCGCTCAACAAGGGCGCGGCGCTGGCCGGCACGATGCAGAACACGGGCGAGGGCGGCCTCTCGCAGTACCACCGCAACGGCGGCGATCTCGTCCTCCAGATCGGGACGTCGTACTTCGGTTGCCGCAACGAGGACGGCACCTTCAACCTCGACAAGCTCAAGGACGTGGTCGCCGGCGCCCCGGTCAGGGCGATAGAGATCAAGCTCTCCCAGGGCGCCAAGCCGGGGCTCGGTGGGATGCTGCCGGGCGCGAAGGTGACCCCCGAGATCGCCAAGATCCGCGGCATCCCGGCCGGCAAGGACTGCGCCTCCCCCTCGCGGCACACCGCGTTCCACGACGTCGACTCGATGCTCGACTTCGTGGAGCTGCTCGCTACCGAGACCGGTCTGCCGGTCGGGATCAAGAGCGCTGTGGGGGAGATGAGCTTCTGGCGGGAGCTGGCCACGCTGATGGCGCGTGGTGATCGCGGGGTCGACTTCGTGACCATCGACGGAGGCGAGGGCGGCACCGGGGCGGCTCCCCTGATCTTCACCGACTCGGTGTCGCTGCCGTTCCGGATGGGCTTCTCCCGCGTCTACAGCACGTTCGCCGAGCGGGGTCTGACCGACGACCTCACCTTCATCGGCTCCGGCAAGCTCGGCCTGCCCGAGAACGCCGCCGTCGCCTTCGCCCTGGGTGTCGACATGATCAACGTCGCCCGCGAGGCAATGCTGTCCATCGGTTGCATCCAGGCGCAGAAATGCCACACCGACAAGTGCCCCACCGGCATCGCCACCCAGGACCCGTGGCTGGTGCGCGGCGTCGACGCGCCCTCGAAGGCCACCCGGGCCGCTGTCTACCTGCGCACCCTGCGTAAGGAGCTGCTGAAGATCTCGGGAGCTGTCGGCGTCGCCCACCCGGGACTCATCACCACCAACGACATCGAGATCATGAACGGCGACTACGACGCCCGCACCCTGGCGAGCGTCTACGGCTACAAGGACGGCTGGGGCGAACTCGGCCCGGAGCTCGCCCAGGAGATCACCGCACTGCTCACCACCAAACCGACCCCTCTCCGGAATCCGGCCGGCTGACCCGGGGTCTGCCGAACGAACGGTGTATCGCGGGTTGTTGAGGTCACCGGCGGGCTGCCGAGAGGCGTGCGGTACGGGACCTCGCCGCGATGTCGCATCGCCCGAGTGTGTCCGGCACGAGGGCGATCCTCCGCCTTGCGATGCACCGCATCGGACGCCGCGAGCCTCACGGCAAACCTTTCCGGCCACAGCACCGGCCGCGTTCCAGGAGCCCGCTACCCCTTCGGTCCGTCCGCCGCCCGGCTCGTGGTGAGCAGCCGGGCATCCATCTCGCCGCGCTCGAAGAGCTGGGAGGCCGGGCCGACGATCTCCTCGGCGAGGGCGTCCCGCTCGGCTTCCCGGCCGTCGGCCGCCCGGTTCTTCGTCCTCCTACGGCCGGCCGGTTCCCTGGGGCTCCGGGTCATGTCGGCGTCCCTCCACCGGCTGTGCCGGAATCCTCTGCGTCGGGCCAGGCTGCGTACGCAGTCGGGAGACCGCCACCCCGGCCAGACAGAGCAGACCTCCGCCGACGGTCAGCGGCGCCGGCACCTCGTCCAGCAGCAGCCAGGACATCAGCGCCACCAGGGCGGGCACCGCGTAGGTGGTGGCGCCCATCTGCCCCGCTGTCGTCCTGGCGAGTGCGTAGGCCCAGGTGGTGAACGCCAGCGCGGTCGGGAAGAGACCCAGGTAGACCATGTTCAGGGTGGCGGACAGGGGCGCCTCGGCCACGTCGGAGATCAGCGCGCCGGAGAACGGCAGACAGCCGACGGCGCCGACCAGGCAGCCGAATGTGGTGATCTGCAGCGCGGAGCCGTGCTGCAGCGCGGGCTTCTGGCCGACCACCCCCAGGGCGCACGCCACCGCGGCCAGCAGGCAGAGCACCACGCCGAGCACCGACGCCCTCCCGTGCCCCGACATCGAGAGTCCGACCACCGCGGCGCCCGCGAACGACACGGCCATGCCCGTCAGCAGCCTGCCGGGCAGCGTCTCCCCGAGCATCCGGGCACCGAGCAGCGCGATCAGGAGCGGACCGATGTTCACCACCATCGCGGCCGTGCCCGCGTCGACCTGCTGTTCACCCCAGTTGAGGAGCACCATGTAGAGGCCGAACCAGAGCAGTCCGGACTTCAGAATTCCGGGCCAGGCGGCCCGTGGCGGTATCCCCTCGCGGCGCAGCAGCAGGAGCGTGCCGAGCGCCAGGGCGCCGGTGAGCAGCCGGCCGAGTGCGAGCGCGCCGGGCGAGTACGCCTCGCCGGCGCTGCGGATGGAGACAAAGGCGGAGGCCCAGAGCAGCACGGTGGTGCAGGCCGCGGCGGAGGCGCGCCAGTCGCGGTGTGCCGAGGGTGTCGCTGTCGGGTCGGGTGTCGTCGTCATGGGACCGACCGTAGGGCCGTGACCGTTCGGCACCTATCGAATCGTTGTCGCCTCGATGCCCAGGTGTTCGTGCAGCGCCCGTTCCCCGGCCGATGTCGCCATCACCGCACGTCCGGACCCGATCCGGACGCACCAGCCGGAGTCCAGCACGTGCCGGCACAGCGCGGCGCCCGCGACCCCCGCCAGGTGCGGCCTGCGCTCCGTCCAGTCCAGGCAGCTGCGTACGAGCGGACGTCGCGATCTCGGCTCCAGTGCGATGCCCCGTGCGTCGAACCAGTCGAGGCCGTCGTCGGTGAGCGCGAAGCCGGTGTCCTGCTCCAGCAGTCCCCGTTCGGTCATGGCATCGGCGATCGCGATGCCGATGCGGCCCGCGAGATGGTCGTAGCAGGTGCGTCCGCGGGCCAGCGCGCTGCCCGCGCCGGTCGCGCTCAGGGTGCGCGGCCGCCCGGTCGTGGAGCCGGGGACCACCTGGGCCGCCAGATCCTCGACGAGGTGCGCGGTCCGCTCGTCGGTGAGTCGCAGATAGCGGTGGCGGCCCTGGCGCTCCTCGGCCAGCAGACCGCCCGCGACGAGCTTGCCGAGATGTTCACTGGCGGTGGACGGTGCCACCGAGGCGTGCCTGGCCAGCTCGCCCGCGGTCCAGGCGCGGCCGTCGAGCAGGGCCAGGCAGAAGGTGGCGCGGGTCTCGTCGGCGAGAAGCGCGGCCAGGGCGGCGAGCCGGGGCGCGGCCGGGTCGGGATGTGCCATGCGTGCCATGTGTTCCAGGATGCGTCAGGAACGCTTCGGCGCCGGCCGAACGGTCCCGGCGGATGTGAGCTGCTCGTGCTGGAGGGAGAGTCCGTCGACCAGGGCCCGCAGCCCGGTCTCGAACGCCCCCTCGTCGACCTTCTGGCGGCGTTCGGCCAGCAGGTGCGCCTGGCCGAGGTGCGGATAGTCGGCGGGGTCGTACGCCGTCTCGTCGTCGACGAAGCCGCGGGCGAACGAACCGAGGGCCGAGCCGGTGATGAAGTAACGCATGAGGGCCCCGATGTACGTCGCCTGGGCGGGCGGCCAGCCCGCCCTCGTCATCGCGCCGAAGACCGCGTCGGCGACCCGCAGACCGGCCGGGCGGCGGCCGGGCCCCTGGGCGAGCACCGGGACGATGTGCGGGTGCTCGGTGAGCGCCGCACGATAGGAGACGGCCCAGTCGTGCAGGGCGGCGCGCCAGTCGCGGGTGTCCGACGCGTCGAACATCGACAGATCGACCTGGGCCGATACGGCGTCCGCGACCGCGTCCAGGATCTCGTCCTTGTTGCGGAAGTGGTTGTAGAGCGAGGGTCCGCTGACCCCGAGTTCGGCGGCGAGCCGACGGGTGGAGACGGCGTCGAGCCCCTCGGAGTCCACGAGCGCGCTCGCCGTCTCGATGATCCGGTCTCTGCTGAGGAGGGGCTTGCGCGGTCGGGCCATGCGGCTCATAGTAGGGCCTGCGCATGAAAAACTAGCAGTGCTAATTAAAGTGGGGAGTCGAAGGATGAACCTGGAACTCGACGAGGAGCAGGAAGCCGTCCGGCTGCTCGCCAAGGACTTCGTCGCCCGCGAGATCGCCCCTCACGTCGTGGAGTGGGACCGGGCCGAGAACGTCGACAAGTCGATCGTGACGAAGCTGGGCTCGGTCGGGTTCCTCGGGCTGACCGTGCCCGAGGAGTACGGCGGCTCGGGCGGCGACCACCTCGCCTACTGCCTGGTCACCGAGGAGCTCGGCCGCGGTGACTCCTCGGTCCGCGGCATCGTCTCCGTCTCCCTCGGCCTGGTCACCAAGACCATCGCGGCCTGGGGCGACGAGGAGCAGAAGCGGTACTGGCTGCCGAGGCTCACCGCCGGCGAGGCGCTCGGCTGCTTCGGCCTCACCGAGCCCGGCACCGGATCGGACGCCGGGAATCTGACGACGAAGGCCGTCCGGGACGGCGACTCGTACGTCATCAACGGCAGCAAGATGTTCATCACCAACGGCACCTGGGCCGATGTGGTGCTCCTCTTCGCCCGCACCGGCGACACCCCCGGGCACCGGGGCATATCCGCCTTCCTGGTTCCCACCGACACCCCGGGCCTCGGCCGGCGCACCATCCACGGCAAGCTCGGCCTGCGCGGCCAGGCCACGGCCGAGCTGGTCCTGGAGGACGTTCGCGTCCCCGCCTCGACGCTCCTGGGCCCTGAGGGCAAGGGCTTCTCCATGGCGATGTCCGCCCTGGCCAAGGGCCGGATGTCGGTGGCGGCCGGCTGCGTCGGCATCGCGCAGGCCGCCCTCGACGCCGCCGTGGGCTACGCGGGTGAGCGCGAGCAGTTCGGCAAGTCCATCGCGAGCCACCAGCTCGTCCAGGAACTCATCAGCGACATCGCCGTGGACGTGGACGCCGCCCGGCTGCTCACCTGGCGGGTGGCCGACCTCGTCGACCGCGGCGAGGACTTCGCCACCGCCGCCTCCAAGGCGAAGCTCTTCGCCTCCGAGGCCGCCGTCCGCGCCGCCAGCAACGCGCTCCAGGTCTTCGGCGGCTACGGCTACATCGACGAGTACCCCGTCGGCAAGCTGCTGCGCGATGCCCGGGTGATGACGCTGTACGAGGGCACCAGCCAGATCCAGAAACTCATCATCGGCCGCGCGCTCACGGGAGTCTCCGCCTTCTGATCCCCCTGGCTCCCGGCCACCTCATCGAACGGGAGTCTGAGTACCGGACTGAGTACGGGGACGGATGTGGCGCACACCACCTCGGCCGATGCTGGGCGCCATGAGTGAGACAACATCGGTCAAGCAGCAGAGCACCGCGGCCTTCTACGGCCAGGCCGTCGCGTCCTTCGGGGTGGCGATGGCCGCGGTGGCCTTCGGTATCTACTTCCTGGACGCCGACGCCTGGGTCCGCGGATTCCTCGCGATCGGCGTCCTCTACCTCGTCACCTCCTGCTTCACCCTGGCCAAGGTCGTCCGTGACCGTCAGGAGGCGGGGCAGATCGTCAGCCGGGTCGACCAGGCCCGGCTGGAGAAGATCCTCGCCGAGCACGATCCTTTCCAGAAGCTCTGACGATCCCGCCGGACAGGCGCTAAGCGCTTGCTCAGGTTCGGGGTATGGTGTTCGTCCTGCTGATGAGAGGGGCGAGTGACGATGAGCACGGCGGAGGAGACCGACGGCGACAGCGCGCCGTGGGCCGAGGTGACACCCGAGGCGGCCAGGCGGCTCCTCGTCGCCGCCGTCGACGCCTTCGCCGAGCGCGGCTACCACGCCACCACCACCCGTGACATCGCCGGCCGGGCGGGGATGAGCCCCGCCGCGCTCTACATCCACTACAAGACGAAGGAAGAGCTGCTCCACCGGATCAGCAGGATCGGTCACGACCGTGCCCTGTTCGTGCTGGAGGCCGCCGCCGACGGCGAGGGCACGGCCGCCGAGCGGCTGGCCGAGGCCGTGCGGTCCTTCGTCCGCTGGCACGCCGAGCGGCACACCACGGCCCGCGTGGTCCAGTACGAGCTCGACGCCCTCGGCGAGGAGCACCGCGCCGAGATCGTCGAGCTGCGCCGCAGGAGCGACGCCGTGGTGCGCCGGATCATCAGCGAGGGCGTGCGGGCCGGGGAGTTCGATGTCCCCGACATCCCGGGCACCACGCTCGCGGTGCTCTCGCTCTGCATCGACGTGGCGCGCTGGTTCAACGCGCAGGGCAGCCGGACGCCGGACGAGGTCGGCGAGCTGTACGCCGACCTCGTGCTGCGCATGGTCGCCGCCGGGCGGTGACGCCGACGGGCCGCGTCGTCGGTAGTGGGAGTGCGGCTCGGAAGCAGCGGCTCAGAAGTAGTAGCGCGACACCGACTCGGCCACGCACACCGGCTTGTCGCCGCCCTCGCGCTCGACCGTGACGACGGCGGTGACCTGCACACCGCCCCCGGCTTCTTCGACGCTCTTCAGGACGGCCGTCGCGCGCAGCCGGGAGCCCACGGGCACGGTGGACGGGAAGCGGACCTTGTTCGTCCCGTAGTTGATGCCCATCTTCATGCCCTCGACCCGCATGATCTGCGGCACCAGGGCCGGCAGCAGCGAGAGCGTGAGGTATCCGTGCGCGATCGTCGTGCCGAACGGCCCGGCCGCGGCCCGCTCCGGGTCCACGTGGATCCATTGGTGGTCGCCCGTGGCCTCGGCGAAGAGGTCGATCCTCTTCTGTTCGACCTCCAGCCACTCGCTGTGACCCAGTTGCTCGCCCACTCCGTCGCGCAGCTCCTGCGCGGACGTGAAGATCCTCGGCTCTGCCATGTCCCTGCCCTTCCCGCTCTCGGTCATCCGGCGTCGCACGCCTGTCCAACGGCCTCCCTCGCGGTAGGGAGCGGGCTCCCGGCGATCCACTCCCGACCGCCGGGGAGGCCTAAGCGCTTGCTCAGCATGGTTGCCGGGTGCGTTCCTGTCAACGACGGGCCGGCCGGGGGCGGGCACGTAGGGTTGGAGGGGTGCCCCAGATCCCGCAGACACTCCATGAACTCACGGTCGGCCAGCTCTCCGCGCGCAGCGGGGCCGCCGTCTCGGCCCTGCACTTCTACGAGGCCAAGGGCCTGATCAGCAGTCGCCGCACCAGTGGCAATCAGCGCCGCTACACCAGGGACGCGCTGCGCAGGGTCGCGTTCGTCCGTGCGGCACAGCGGGTCGGAATTCCGCTCGCCACCATCCGGGACGCCCTCGCCGAACTCCCGGAGGAGCGCACCCCGAACCGCGAGGACTGGGCGCGGCTCTCGGCTGCGTGGCGCTCCGAACTGGACGAGCGCATCGAGCAGTTGGGCCGGCTCCGGGATCACCTCACCGATTGCATCGGCTGCGGCTGCCTGTCGCTGGAGAACTGTGTGCTCTCCAACCCGGACGACGTGACGGGCCGGCGGATCAGCGGCTCGCGCCTGATGCCGGAGCGCCCGTCGGCCGACTCCCGGTAGAAGCGCGGGCCCGCCCGTTCGGGCGCAGCTCCCGCCGCCGGCCGCTCCCGCCGCCCGTCATGCCGCCGACGCCAGATTCCGGCGCCGCGCGCTCCGGGCCTTCGTCAGCGCCCCCGGCGTGAGCACCGGCTGCGGCACCAGGATCCCGCACCCCGCGCAGACCGGCCCCGACCACGGTTCGGACCGCAGATCCGGCCGCCAGGCGATCTCGGCGCCCGTGCACACCGGGCAGACCGTCCCCGGCTCCGACTCCAGGGCAGCGATCAGCCGGTGGAGAACCTGGGCGAGCGGTGCCGAAGGGTGGACCGCCGGGTCCTCGCAGCGCGCGACCCCGTACCCGCCCCAGGTGCGCCGGTGCCAGTCGTCGAACGCGCCGGGGCTGCGCAGTCCGTCGTGCTTCTCCCGCCTGCGGCGCTCGGCGAACCTCGCCTCGTATCCGAGCCAGACGGCCCGCGCCGCCTCCAGCTCGTCCAGCGCGCGCACCAGTCGCGCGGGATCGGGGGACCGGTCCTCGGGCTCGATCCCGTGCCGGGCGCACAGGTGGTCCCAGGTCGCCCGGTGCCCGTAAGGGGCGAACCTCTCCAGGCACTTGCGCAGCGAATACCGCCGCAGCGCCAGGTCTCCCCTCGGATCGCGGACCTGTCTCGCAAGACTCCGGAATCCGGCCATCGCGCCGTCACCTCCGTCGCTCGTACTTCGGCGTCAAGGAATGGACGTACGACTGCCCGTTCCGGATCCATCGACGTGCGACGACGTCCACCATCCGGGACCGCCGGCCGTCATGGGGCCCGTGCGAGCGCATGTGACGATTCGGAAAAGGTGACCGTTGTTCACCTTACCGGCGAGTCATACCGCCAGTAACCTCCGGCGCATCGGCCTCTCGGAGGAGCACGCATGCCCCCACGCACCGTCAAGTTCAGAGCCGCCACCGTCGCGGCGGTACTCGCGCTCGGCGCCACCCTGCTCGCGGCCTCGCCGCAGTCCGGCGCCGCGGCGGCGGAACCGGCACCCGTCACCGACTACTGCCAGGGGCAGTGCGACGACATCCTGCCACCCGGCGAGAACGGCAACGCCACCCTCGTCGACATCCTCGGCAACAAGGCGTTCGGTACGCACCCCGCCCACAGCGACGATCAACTCGACCGCTACAACGGCCTGGTGGCCGGACACGCCGGTCTCACCGACCAGAAGCTCACCGACTTCTTCAACGACGCCTCGTTCGGCGTCCCCAAGGACCAGGTCGAGTCCGTCACCTCGCCGCGCGCCGACGTCACCATCACCCGTGACAAGGCGTCCGGTGTCCCGCACATCAAGGGCACCACCCGCTACGGCACGGAGTTCGGCGCCGGATTCGCCGCCGGGCAGGACCGGCTCTGGCTGATGGACCTCTTCCGGCACATCGGACGTGGCGAACTCACCTCGTTCGCCGGCGGCGCGCTGGCCAATCAGGGCCTGGAGCAGCAGTTCTGGCCGCAGGCGCCGTACACCGAGGCGGATCTCGAAGCACAGGTCGACTACATCAGGACCCACGAGGGCGCCCGCGGCGAACAGGCCATGGCGGACGCCCAGGCATATGTCGACGGCATCAACGCGTACCGCGAGAAGTCCAAGAAGGGCCGCTACTTCCCCGGTGAGTACGTGCTCACCGGCAAGATCGACGCCATCACCAACATCGGGGAGATCCAGCCGTTCGAGCTGACCGACCTGATCTCCATCGCCTCCGTGGTCGGCGGTCAGTTCGGTGGCGGTGGCGGTGGTGAGGTGCAGGCGGCGCTCTCGCTGCTCTCCGCGCAGCAGAAGTACGGCGTCGCCGAGGGCACCAAGGTCTGGGAGTCGTTCCGCCAGCGCGAGGACCCCGAGGCCGTACTGACGATCCACGACGGCACGTCGTTCCCGTACGCGGGCAAGCCCGCCACGGCGCGCGGCACCGCGCTGCCCGACGCCGGGTCCGTCACGGCCGAGCCCCTGATCCACGACCGCACCGGCTCCGCGGGCACCGACAGGAAGGCCCCCGTCAAGGCCCCCGCCACGCTCAGGAAGGCCCAGGGCATCTACGACGACGGCGTCGTCCCCGAGGGCTCGCTGCCGGGTTCCGGCTCCGGTGCCCAGAAGCGCGGCATGTCCAACGCCCTGCTGGTCTCCGGCAAGCACACCGCGAGCGGCAACCCGATCGCCGTCTTCGGGCCGCAGACCGGCTACTTCGCCCCGCAGCTGATGATGCTCCAGGAGCTCCAGGGCCCCGGCATCAGCGCCCGCGGTGTCTCCTTCGCCGGTGTCGGCATGTACATCCAGATGGGCCGCGGCCAGGACTACGCCTGGAGCGCCACCTCGGCCGGTCAGGACATCACCGACACCTACACCATCGACCTGTGCGAGCCCGACGGCTCCGCGCCCACCAAGGACTCCACGCACTACCTCTACCGCGGCACCTGCACCGCCATGGAGACCCTGGAGCGCACCAACTCCTGGAAGCCGACCGTCGCCGACTCCACGGCGAAGGGCTCCTACCGGATGCAGGTCCGGCGCACGAACTACGGCATCGTCACCCACCGTGCCACTGTGGGCGGCAAGCCCGTCGCATACACCTCGCTGCGCACCACCTACCGCCACGAGGCCGACTCGATCATCGGCTTCCAGATGCTCAACGACCCCGGGTACGTCAAGGACGCCGCCTCCTTCCAGCAGGCGGCGAGCAACATCGACTACGCGTTCAACTGGTTCTACGCCGACTCCCGCACCGCCGCGTACTACAACAGCGGCATGAATCCGGTGCGCGCGGCGGGCATCGACCCGGCGCTGCCGGTCAAGGCCGAGCGGGCCTACGAGTGGAAGGGGTACGACCCGGCCGCCAACACGGCCGCGTACACCCCGTTCGCCGAGCACCCGCACTCCAGCGGCCAGGACTACTACGTCTCCTGGAACAACAAGCAGGCCAAGGGGTACGCCTCCGCGGGCTTCGGACTCGGCGCGGTGCACCGGGCCGATCTGCTGGACGACCGGGTGGCGAAGCTGGTCGAGGAGGGCGGCGTGACCCGCGCCTCCCTCAGCCGGGCGATGGCCCAGGCCGCGGTCACCGATCTGCGCGGCGAGCAGTTGCTGCCCGAGCTGCTGAAGGTGATCCGCTCCCGGCCGGTCACCGACCCGGAACTGAACGCCGCCGTCCAGCAGTTGGAGTCCTGGCGGGCGGCCGGCTCGCAGCGCAGGGAGAGCAGTGCCGGATCGCACGCGTACACCTACGCCGACGCGGTACGGATCATGGACGCGTGGTGGCCGAAGCTGGTCGAGGCCGAATTCAGGCCGGGCCTCGGCGACGGGCTGTACGAGGCACTGACCGCCAACCTCGCCACCGACGAGTCCCCGGCGGCCAGCCATGGACCGAGCGGGGCGCACAGTGGTTCGGCGTTCCAGTACGGCTGGTGGGGCTTCGTGGACAAGGATCTGCGCCGGGTCCTCGGACAGCCCGTCAAGGGACCACTGGCCAAGACGTACTGCGGGAACGGCGATCCGGCCGGCTGCCGTGACGCGCTGCTGTCCTCCCTGAAGCAGGCCGTGGCCGAGCCGGCGACGGAGGTCTACCCGGGCGACGACAACTGCAAGGCCGGCGACCAGTGGTGCTCGGACTCGATCGTCCACCGGCCGCTGGGCGGCATCGCCCAGAAGTCCGTCCACTGGCAGAACCGCCCGACGTACCAGCAGGTGGTGGAGTTCCCCGCCCATCGGTAGGGCATGTGCTGACCGTCCGGCTTCCGAGGACGGAACCCGTTCGCCGGGTGGGCCCGAACCCTCGGGCCCACCCGGCTCGGACCGTGTCACCGGTACTGGAGATACCTCCTGCGGACCGACCGGAACGCGGCGAGGTCCTTCGCCCAGGCCCCGACCACCTCATCCGTGTCCGCCCCCGCGTCGATCATCGTGCGGACCCGGGTGTTGCCGGTGAGCTTGTCGATCCAGTTGTCCGAGCGCCACGCGAACCCGCTCCAGGTCCGCTTCGCCGTCACCAGCAGCGCGATCCCGGTGCGTACCGGGTCGAAGGCCTCTCGGTCGTGGACGTGCAGCTGCACCCCGCCCACCGTCGTCCCCTGGAACTTGGAGAACGTCGGCGCGAAGTACGCCTCGCGGAACGCGACCCCCGGCAGGCCGAGCGCGTTCACGGCCTCCGCCCACCGGTGGTCGATGCCCTCCGCGCCGAGCAGTTCGAACGGCCGGGTGGTGCCGCGCCCCTCGGAGAGGTTCGTCCCCTCGAACAGGCAGGTCCCCGAGTACACCAGCGCGGTGTCCGGCGTCGGCATGTTGGGGCTCGGTGGCACCCACGGCAGTCCGGTCGTGTCGAAGAAGTCCGAGCGCCGCCACCCCGTCATCTTCACGATGCGCAGGTCCACCGGCCGCCGGGCCAGGAACTCGGCGTTGAAGAGCAGCGCCAGTTCGGTGACCGTCATGCCGTGCGCCTGCGCGATCTCCCGCCGGCCCACGAACGTGGCGAAGGCCGGGTCGAGC
The DNA here is from genome assembly GCF_040643055.1 of Streptomyces sp. NPDC047515. Lineage (NCBI taxonomy): Bacteria > Bacillati > Actinomycetota > Actinomycetes > Kitasatosporales > Streptomycetaceae > Streptomyces > Streptomyces sp. NPDC047515. Next base: position 85,346 of record NZ_JBEYTM010000019.1, on the reverse strand, counting down.
ACCGGACCGAGCGCCGCCCGCCCGGTCACCGGGTTCGGCCGGTCCAGGACGACGAACCGCTTGCCCGCGAGCGCCGCCGCCTCCATGCAGTCGTACAGCGTCCAGATGTACGTGTAGAAGCGGGCTCCGGCGTCCTGGATGTCGAAGACGATCGTGTCCACGCCGGACGCGGTGAAGACGTCCGCGAGCGGCTGACGGCTCTTCGAGTACGTGTCGTACACCGGGAGTCCGGTGGCGGGGTCGTCGTAGCGTCCCTCCGAACCGCCCGCCTGCGCGGTGCCGCGGAAACCGTGCTCGGGCCCGAAGACGGCGATCAGGTCGACGCGTTCGTCCGGGTGCATCACATCGACGATGTGGCGCACGTCGGAGGTGATCCCGGTGGGGTTGGTGACGACGCCGACCTTCTGGCCCTTCAGCAGCGCGTAACCGTCCGCCGCCAGCCGGTCGAAGCCGGTACGGACCCGGCCGTGCCCGTTGCCCCGCTCCTTGCCGGACGCGGGGGCGGCGGTCGCGGCCCCGGTCCCGGCGGCCGTCGCCGCGAGGGCCCCCACCGCACCGCCGGCGGCCAGCAAACCACGTCTGGACAGGCTCATTCGGCTACCTCCGTGATCGCGACCTCTGTCATGGTCACGCACGCTAGCGCGCGTTCAGGCCATACGGAATGAGCCGGACGCGACGGTTGTGACAGGAGTGTCGCCCGAGCGGCGTCAACCTCTTCCCTCGCAACATACCGACTGGTTAGTCTGCTGGTGCAGTCGGCTGAGAGAGGCGGGACCCGATGAATACGGTGCAGGGCGCGGGCGTAGTGGTCACAGGGGCCGGAGGCGGCATCGGGGCCGCTCTGGCCCGCCGGTTCGCCGCGGAAGGCGCGCGAGTCGTGGTCAACGACCTCGACGAGGCCGGGATCGGGCCGCTGGCCGAGGAGATCGGCGGTACGGCCGTCGCCGGCGACGCCTCGCGGATCATGGACGCCGCCCGGGACGCGCTGGACGGCACCGTCGACATCTACTGCGCCAACGCGGGCCTCGCCTCGCCCGGCGACGCCTTCGCCGACGAGGAGGTCTGGGCCGCCGCGTGGGACGTCAATGTGATGGCCCACGTCCGTGCGGCCAGGGCGCTGCTGCCCGGCTGGCTGGAGCGCGGCAGCGGCCGCTTCGTCTCGACCGCCTCCGCCGCCGGACTGCTGACGATGATCGGCGCCGCGCCGTACAGCGTCACCAAGCACGGCGTCGTCGCCTTCGCCGAATGGCTCTCGCTCACCTACCGCCACCGCGGCATCAAGGTCCACGCGATCTGCCCGCAGGGCGTGCGCACGGACATGCTCACCGCAGCCGGATCGGCCGGGGAACTCGTCCTCGCCCCCAGCGCCATCGAGCCCGAGGCCGTCGCCGACGCGCTCTTCGACGCCATGGCCGAGGACCGCTTCCTCGTCCTGCCGCACCCCGAGGTCGCCGGGTACTACCGGGCCCGCACCAAGGACACCGATCACTGGCTGGGCAATATGAACCACCTCCAGCGGAAGTGGGAGGAGACCGGCGCATGAGCGAGTCACGTTACGCGGCCAAGCCCTGGATCTCCCTGCTCAGCGAGGCCCAGCGGGCCCCCGTCAGCCCCGCCGAGACCTTGGTCCACGCCTTTCGCGCCTCCGTCGCCCGCAGCCCCGGGCACACCGCGCTCGCCTACTTCGACGGACGCCTCGACTACCGCGAGACCGACGCGCTCTCCGACTCCGTGGCCGGCCATCTCGCCGCCAAGGGCCTGGAGCGCGGCGACCGCGTCGCGATCATGCTGCAGAACACCCCGCAGTTCGTGCTCGCGCTGCTCGGCGCCTGGAAGGCCGGTGCCACCGTCGTCCCGCTCAACCCCATGTACAAGTCCGGCGAGGTCGGCCACGTACTGAAGGACGCCGAGGTCACCGCGCTGATCTGCGCGGACCGGGCCTGGGAGGCGTATCTGCGGGACACCGCCGCCGACGCCCCCAGTGTGCGGATCGCGCTCACCACCAGCGAGCTGGACCTCCAGACACGCAACGACGCACGCGTACTCGGCTTCGAGCGCCTGCCCGTCCCCGAGGGCGCCGACGATCTGGTTGCCGTCGCGCGGCAGGGCCTCCCAGCGCCCGAGGGACGCGGACCCGCCTGCGCCGACGTGGCGCTGATCAGCTACACCTCCGGGACCAGCGGCACCCCCAAGGGCGCCATGAACTCCCACGGCAACATCATGGTCAACGCCGAGCGCCAGCGGGCCGGGCACCCCGTCGCCGAGGGCTCCTCGTACTTCGCGCTCGCCCCGCTCTTCCACATCACCGGCATGGTCTGCCAGCTGGCCGCCTGCCTCGCCAACGCCGGCACCCTCGTCCTCGCGTACCGGTTCCACCCCGGCGTCGTCCTCGAAGCCTTCGCCGAACACCGCCCCGCCTACACGGTGGGCCCGTCGACCGCCTTCATGGCACTCGCCGCCGACCCGGACGCCACCCCCGAGCACTTCTCGTCCTTCCGGGTGATCTCCTCCGGCGGTGCGCCACTGCCGCCCGCACTCGTCGAGAAGTTCCGGGCGGGCTTCGGTCCGTACATCCGCAACGGCTACGGCCTCACCGAGTGCACCGCCCCCTGCGCCTCCGTACCGCCGGAGCGGGAGGCCCCCGTCGACCCGGTCTCCGGAACGCTCTCCGTCGGCGTACCGGGCCCCGACACGGTGGTCAGGATCCTCGACGAGAACGGTGAGGAGGTGCCCTTCGGCGAGCAGGGCGAGATCGCGGTCCGCGGGCCGCAGGTCGTATCCGGCTACTGGCGGCTGCCCGGGGCCACCGCCGCCGCCTTCCCGGACGGCGAGCTGCGCACCGGCGACATCGGCTTCATGGACCGGGAGGGCTGGCTGTACGTCGTCGACCGCAAGAAGGACATGATCAACGCCTCCGGCTTCAAGGTCTGGCCGCGTGAGGTGGAGGACGTCCTCTACACCCACCCGGCGGTCCGGGAGGCGGCCGTCGTCGGTGTCCCCGACGCCTACCGCGGCGAGACCGTCCGCGCCTACGTCAGCCTGCGGCCGGGCACCGCGGCCGGACCCGAGGAGCTGGCCGCGTACTGCAAGGAACGGCTCGCCGCGTACAAGTACCCGCGCGAGGTCGAGATCCTGGCCGAACTCCCGAAGACGGTGAGTGGGAAGATCCTCAGGCGGGAACTGCGTTCCCCCCGATAGACCGTCTCAGGAACGGCGGACCGCTGCACGCACGGTGGTCCGCCCCACGCTCGGCACGGATGCACGCACGGTACGGAAGGAAGGTGGCGGCAATGGCCAAGGCGACGGACGGGGAGACGCCCCCCGTCCCTCAGCGGCTGCTGGCCGCCGCCACCCGGCTCTTCGCCGAGCGGGGCTACGACCGGACCTCCGTCCAGGAGATCGTCGAGGCGGCGGGCGTCACCAAGGGCGCCCTCTACCACTACTTCGGTTCCAAGGAGGACCTCCTCCAGGAGGTCTACGCCCGCGTGCTCCGGCTCCAGCAGGAGCGACTGGACGCCTTCGCGGACGCCGACGCCCCGGTCGAACAGCGGCTGCGGGACGCCGCCGCGGACGTGGTCGTCACGACCATCGAGAACCTCGACGACGCCTCGATCTTCTTCCGGTCCATGCACCATCTCAGCCCGGAGAAGAACAAGCAGGTGCGGGTCGAGCGGCGCCGCTACCACGAGCGGTTCCGGGCCCTGGTGGAAGAGGGCCAGCGGAGCGGAGTCTTCTCCACGGCCACCCCGGCGGACCTGATCGTCGACTACCACTTCGGCTCGGTCCACCATCTGTCGACCTGGTACCGCCCCGATGGTCCGCTCAGCCAGCAGGAGGTCGCCGACCACCTGGCCGATCTGCTGCTGCGCGCCCTGCGCCCCTGAGGGCTGTCCTGTAATCCCTGGCGGGCGTGCGACGGCGACAGCTGAACGGCACCTCGCCGCATTGTCGGGACCTCCGCATACTGCGAGTGTGCGGAGGTCCCTCCGCGTTGCGATGCACCGCATCCGAGGCCGCTCGCTGATCCACCAGGGACTACGGGACAGCGGACTACGGGACGGTTGCAGATTACGGGTGAAGGTGCCGGGCGTGACCACCGCCATGAAGGGGCGGAGCCGGCCTGTCTCCATCCATCCACGCTATCGATCGCAGCCGGCTGAACCATCTGTTGGACCGACCTCCGCAACGGGTCGAAGCTGGTTGTATGACTCACATCCAGCCGTCCGCGCACGTCCCCGCGCTCTGGGCGGCGGCCTACGGGGCGCGCCACGGACCGGCCGTCCGCCTCGCCGCCCGATGCCTGCTGCGTGTGAGGGGATTCGTCCGCGATCTGGCCCTGGCGGATCACGTGCCGTTCGGCGGCTACTGACGGGGGAGAGGCGAATTCCGTTGGTGGGGCCGGGAACGACCCGGCTAGCATCCGACGGTGAATACGCCGGCCGATGAAGAGTTCCACGATGCCGTCCGCAGGGCCGACGCCGGTCATCTGTCCCGGCTCCTGGAAGCGCACGACTGCTCGACGGCAGTGCTCGGACGGCTGATCCGGCACGAGGACCCCGGCATGCGTCATCTCGGTGCGGCCCTGCTCACCGAGCGCGTCACCGCGGGCCTCTGCGACGACGCGGAGACGGCCGAACTCGCCGCTCTGCTTCCGGTGTCGCCGACGGGGCCGCCGGAGGCGGATCTCCTCCTGGCAGGGCTCCACGAGCGGCTCGGCCCGCGGCTGAGGGGCCGGCCCCGCCCGTCCTGGCGCACGGCCGGGCCACCGGTACGGGTGAGGATCGCGTGGCTGCGCGCCGAACTCCTCGTCGAGCCTGCGGTGATCCGTGACGAAGCCCCGGGCGAACTCCTCTACCAGGCGGTACGGGAGGCGGACATCACCGGTGCGCACCGGCCGGCGCGTCTGGTGGGCGAACTGGCGGACAGCGGTGATCCGGTGCTGCAGACAGAGGCGTTGCGGCTCGCCCGGCAGGGGCTGCACGCCGGGCTGCTGGCTCCCGCGCTGGTCCGCGAGGCCCTGAGCGGCCTGCTCGGCGCCTACAGCGACCAGGTCGTCGCCGGCGCGCTGGGCGAACTCGCCGAGCCGTGGGCGGCGATGGAGCCGTTGTCGCCGGGACGCCTCACCGGGTTTCTCGCCGCCGGTGCGGTCCGGACGAGCCCCGCGGTGGCCGATGCGGCCCTCAGGGCCGCCGCTCGCCACGGCCACAAGGACCTGCTGCGCCGGGTCGTCGCCGATCCGGGCCTTGCGCCTCGACTGCGCCGACGGGGCATGGAACTGCTCGGCGATCTGGCCGACCGCGACGACATCGGTGCACTCATGGCCGTCGCCGCGGGCGACCCCCTGTTGTTCGGCGGACCGGCGATGGCCTGTCTGCGCGGACTGCACCGGCGCGGGCACTTCGTGGACGGTCCGGACGTGGCGGCCGCCATCGGCCTGGCCCTGTCCGACCACTCGATTCCGCCCGGCGAGGTCGCGACGATCCTGTACACCTGCCGAAAGCGGGTGTTCCGGCTGCTGACGGAGGCGCTCGCCGACGATGTGGGCCGGTCACGACGGCTCGCCCTGCTGGTGGCCCTGGCCGGGCAGGGCACGGGCGAGCTCCCCATCGGCGAGGCGATCACGGGCGCGCTCTCCTCGACCGCCGTTCCCGGTCCGTTCCTCGACGCGATCCGTGAGCTGCGCCACGCGGACGCCGAGGACGCCGTGATCGCTCTGCTGCCCTCGGCTCCCGCGCCGGCCCTGGACGCCCTGGAGGCCATCGGCGGGCAGCGGACGGTGCTGGCCCTGCGAGAAGGACTGGGTCTGGGCCCGGCCGGGGGCGCCATCGCGCCTCATCTGCGCGCCGTACGCGACCGCGCCCTCCAACTGCTGTGGCTGCTGACCCGGGATCCGGACCAACGGCGCGACCTCCTCGTACGCCTGGACCCCGCCGACCTGCCGACGAGCATCGCGGCCGAGCTCGGGTCTTTCATCTGGATCAGCCCGGCAGGATCCGTACGAGAGGCCCTGAGCGGCCCGGACGAACGCGAAACGGCCTTGCTGAGCCTGCGTCCGGGCCCGGACGAGCCGATGGCGGCGCTCTGCCGGCTGGCGGCCCACGGCAGCCCCGGCACCCTGCCGGTCATCGCCGATCTGCTGCTGCGCGTCGTGTCCGGCCTGGCGGCGTCGGCGGATCGGGAGCCCGGACGGCCGAGCGGTGAGCCCGTGGTGCCGCAGGAGGCCTTGGACGCCGTGCACGCCCTCGGCCGTCGGCTCCACGAGCGGGGCGCGATCCGGCCCGTCTGCCTGCTGGACGCGGCGGACGCCCGAGAGGCCGGCCACGCCCTGGTCGCGACCACGGCGCTGGATCTGCTGGACCGGCCCGGTCTGTCCGACCGCGAACAGGCGATCCTCCTCGAACTGCTGCGGCGGGCCCCCTGGGCGGGCACCCGCGCCCGGGTGCACCGACTGCTGCGCCACCGCGACCGGCATGTGCGCAAGCACGTCATCGCCCTGCTCGCCCGCGACGCCACCGGCGAGGACGCACAGGCGTTGTCGGCGAGCCTGATCGCGCTGACCACCGCCCAGGACATCCAGACCGTCCGGCAGGCACTCCTCGCCCTGGGCCACGCACGGGCGCACTGGGCGTCCACCGCGATCGCCGCCTGTCTCGGCCGTCCGAACATGAACATCAAGAAGACCGCCGCCGAGACGCTGGTCCGCGCGGGCACCCCCGCGGCGCTGCCCGAACTGCTCTTCTGGCTCGGGCACCACGACAACCCTGGGCTGCGCGAAGCGCTCGTCGCGGCTCTGCGCGCCGTCCTCGGTGACGCCTACGCGGCGACGCTTCTCGCCGCCGCCGAGCACAGCCGGGACGGCCGTACCCGCGCACTGCTGCTGGAGGGGCTCGACGGCGCGCTCACGGCGCGCTCGGTCCTCGCGCTGGACGACCAGGCGTCACCGGTGGCGGCCGGCCTGCTCTCCCTGGTGGCTGCGAGGCGGGTCGCTCTGGCCTCCGGAGAGGTGACGGAACTGGCGATACCGCTGGCCAGACACGGGATCACCCCCTCGGCGGCCGCCCAGCGGCCGGCGGCGGGCAGCGCGGCGGCGGAGCGTGACATCAGGTCGCTGCTGGACGACGGTTGGAACCCTTCGGTTGCGCTGCGCCTCGTGGAGCGGGACGAGCCCCTCCGCTCCTGGCGGCTGAACGAGCTGCGGCCGATGCTCGCCGACTGGCTCCGCCTGGCCGGTGCCCGGCCCGCCGTGCGGGACAGGACGGTGCGGTTCGCGCTGCGCGTCTGCCCCGCACCCCGGACGGCCGGGGAGCTGGCGGTGTTCGCCCGGTCCACCCGGGTCCTGCTCGACACGCTCGCCGACGCCCGGGACGAGGACCGGCACGACCTGATCGCGGTACTCGAAGCGGCCGCGCCGAAGCTGACGGCGACCGGCCGGCCGATCGTCGCCGCCGCGATACGGGCCCTGCGCCCCGCACCCGCGACGCCCGTCCGGTCCACGCTGACGCTGCTGCGCGGCCTCGGTGCGGTACTGGTCCGCACCGACCTCGACCAGGCACTGGCGTCGGCCCGGCTCGGCGCCGACCCCCGGCGGGCCGAGACCGCCGTGCTGAGCGAGGCGTTCTCGATCCCCGAGACCGCCACCGCGGGCATGCCGGCCGAGGCGCGGGCATGGCGGGCGGCACTGGACGACGCGGTGCGCGCCCTGGGCACACTGGAGGAGTTCCGCCGACGGGACGACGGCACGGTCGGCTCACGGGACCGACTGCGCGCGCTGATCGAGGTCCACCGCGGCGCGGCTCCCGTCGTCCGGACCGCGCTGCTCGACTGGATGACGGCGCTTCAGCCCCTCGACGCACCGCCCTGGACCATCGCCGAGACCGCCCGTACCCCCACGGCGCCGCCCCGGCAGGTGCGTATCGACGATCTCGATCAGCCCCGCTCGACCGCGTTGCGCGAACGCCTGCTGGACATGCTGGGGTCGACCCATCCGGACCGCAGGGAGACCGCCGCCCTGGCGCTGGCAAAGTGGCCCGAGCCCGAGGCCCGGCTGTCGGTGCTTCGCGCCTTCCTCCGGGGGCGCGTCGACATCCCCGTCGGCGTCGACCTCGCCCGCGCACTGGGCGCCGTCGGCGAGGCGGAGCTCCGGGGCGACGACATCCTGCGCGACCGGGTGGCTCTCGCGGCCTCGAAGCTCGACCCGTGGGCGCTGGAACCGCTCGTACCCCTGCTGCTGGAGTGGTGGGAACAGGCCCCGCGCACCGCCGGACCCGCGGTCGGCCACGCACTGCGCGCCTACCCCGCCGACGCGCTCGCCAGGACCCTCGGCGACCGTCTCGACGCCGGGGCCTGGGGCTTCCTCGACCTGCTCGTCGGCCGCGGACTGCTGCGGACCCCGGCGCTCACGCGGACCTGTCGCCGGCTGCGCGCCGAGGGACGCGACGAACTCGCGGACCGGCTCCTGCTCGTCGACGGCCCGCTGCGCGGCCCGGACGCCGTCTCGCGGGACGAGGCGGCTCGGGCCGCGCTCCGCGACCGTGCCCCTGCCGTGCCCGCCGCAGCCCCGCACCGCCCGTCCCGGCGGGAACTGCTGGACCTGGCGCGAACCGGTACCCCGGAACAGACGGGCCGGGCCCTCACGGAACTGGCCGAGGCCCATGCGGGCCCGGCCCCGGACGGGGATCTTGCACTGCGAGATCTGCTCGCGGAGTTGCTGACCCATCCCCGGGTCGGGGTCCGTCTGCGTGCCCACCGCACCTCACGGACCATGCTGGACCGGCGGACCCATCTGGGCCACACGATGCTCCTGCTGGACGACCCCCGGCCGGACGTGACGCGCACGGCGATCCGCACGCTCTGCCACGCCGGCTGGGAGCCCGCGATCCCCGCCGTGACGGCACTGCTCGCACACCCGCACCCCGTCGTACGCCGCACGGCGGCCGAGGGGCTGGCCGGGATGGGCGAGGCGGCGATCCCGGCCCTCCGCCGGGCCGCGGCCCACGCCCGCCCCGACAGACGCTCCCTCTACACGGACCTCCTCGACCGGATCGGACGATCAGGTCCGCCCGGCGACACCCCGGACCTGCCCGGCAGCGATGTGAGCCGACCCGGCAACGATCGAAGCCCACACGGAGATTGAGGACAGGCGGTCACGAAGGAGCCCGGCGCCGAAGACCGGGTCCGGCCGGCGATCGAGGACAGGGCGGCAACCAGGCAGGCCCCCGCACCCCCCACCGGGCCACCGGCTACACGTACCGCTTGATCTCGCGCCGTGCCAGCGACCGCTGGTGCACCTCGTCCGGTCCGTCCGCCAGCCGCAACGTCCGTGCCGCCGCCCAGAGTTCGGCCAGCGGAAAGTCCTGGCTGACGCCACCCGCGCCGTGCAGCTGCACCGCCCGGTCGAGGATGTCGACCACGGCACGCGGGGTGGCGATCTTGATGGACTGGATCTCCGTGTGCGCGCCCCGGTTGCCCACCGTGTCCATCAGCCATGCCGTCTTCAGGACCAGCAGCCGCAACTGCTCGACCGTGACCCGTGCGTCGGCGATCCAGTTCTGTACGACGCCCTGCTGGGCGAGCGGCTTGCCGAAAGCCGTACGGGACACCGCCCTCCTGCACATCAGCTCGATCGCCCGCTCGGCCATGCCGATCAGCCGCATGCAGTGGTGGATGCGGCCGGGCCCCAACCGGGCCTGGGCGATGGCGAAGCCGCCGCCCTCCTCGCCGATCAGGTTCGCGCCGGGCACCCGTACGTCCGTGAGGACGACCTCGGCGTGACCACCGTGGACGTGGTCCTCGTAGCCGTACACCTGCATGGCGCGCCGCACTTCGAGACCGGGGGTGTCGCGCGGGACCAGGATCATCGACTGCTGGCGGCGGACGTCGGCGCCGTCAGGGTCATCGGCGGTCGCTGTCTTGCCCATCACGATGAAGATCCGGCAGTTCGGGTTCATCGCCCCGGAGATGTACCACTTGCGGCCGTTGATGACGTAGTCGTCACCGTCGCGCACGATGCGGGTCTCGATGTTCGTCGCGTCCGACGAGGCCACTTCCGGTTCCGTCATCGCGAACGCCGAGCGGATCTCCCCGGCGAGCAGCGGCTCCAGCCACTGCTTCTTCTGCTCGTCCGTGGCGAACTGGAAGAGCACCTCCATGTTCCCGGTGTCCGGGGCCGCGCAGTTGAGAGCGGTCGGCGCCAACTGCGGTGAGCGTCCGGTGATTTCGGCGAGCGGGGCGTACTGGAGGTTGGTCAGCCCGGCACCGTGGTCGGCGTCGGGGAGGAAGAGGTTCCACAGCCCCTGCCGTCGCGCCTCGGCCTTGAGGTCCTCGACGATCTGCGGGGTCTCCCACGGGGAAGCGAGCAGCGCGCGCTGTTCGTCCGCGATCTTCTCGGCCGGGTAGACATGCTCGTCCATGAAAGTGAGCAGCTTGGTGCGCAGCTCCTCGGTACGGGCGTCGAATGCGAAGTCCATGGGGGTGATCAGCCTTCCTGGAGGGTAGTGAGGCCGTGCTCGATGAAGACGGGGACGAGATCGCCGATGCGGTCGAAGCCGGTGCCGACGGTCCGGCCCAGGGTGTAGCGGTAGTGGATGCCCTCCAGGATCACGGCGAGCTTGAACCAGGCGAACGCCGTGTACCAGGAGATGGCGGAGGTGTCCCGGCCGGAGCGCGCGGCATAGCGCCCGATCAGTTCGGCGGGAGCGGGGTGACCGGCCGCGCCGCTGGTGGTGGAGACCGGGGACTTCGTCAGGCCGAGGTCGGAGCTGTACATCACCAGCAGGCCGAGATCGGTCAGCGGGTCGCCGAGCGTCGACATCTCCCAGTCGAGGACGGCCTTGATCCGGTCGTCGGAGCCGATCAGGACGTTGTCCAGTCGGTAGTCGCCGTGTACGACGGTGGGCGCGGGGGAGACGGGCAGGTCACGGCCGAGCGCGGCGTGCAGTTCGTCGATGCCCGGCAGTTCGCGGTTGCGGGAGGCGTCCAGCTGCTTGCCCCAGCGGCGCAGCTGCCGGTCGAGGAAGCCCTCGGGGCGGCCGAAGTCGCCGAGCCCGACGGACCCGGGGTCCACGGCGTGCAGTTCGACCAGGGTGTCGACGAGGCCGAGGACGGCCTCCCGGGTGCGTTCGGCGCCCAGCGGGGCGAGCTGCTCGGCCGTGCGGTACGGGGTGCCCTCGACGTACTCCATGACGTAGAAGGGCGACCCGATCACCGAGTCGTCCTCGCAGAGCAGCACCGGTTCGGGCACCGGCACGGCCGTCGGATGCAGGGCACTGATGACCCGGTGCTCGCGCTTCATGTCGTGCGCGGTGGCCAGCACATGACCCAGCGGGGGCCTGCGGACGACCCAGCGGCCGGTGCCGTCCGTGACGACGTACGTCAGGTTCGACCGGCCGCCCTCGATGAGCCGGGCTACGAGCGGTCCGTTCACCAGACCCGGCCGCTCGCGGTCGAGATGTCCGCGCAGCCGGTCGAGATCGAGACCTGGCGGGTGGACTGGGCTCATCGTGCGCACCTCCGGGGTGAAAGACGGTCGGTGTTCATGATGCCGACCAGTCGGTATGTCGTCCAGTGAACTCCCCGAATCCAGTGGGCGGACTCCGGTCCGGCGGGGCCCGGAGTCTGGTGCTCAGTCTCATCCCTGAATATGGTTCATGTATGAAACCAGCGCTGTTGATCGAAGACGTCCGGCTGACCCCGATCCTGATAGCCGACCCGCCGCTGCTCAACACCCAGGGCGTGCACCAGCCGTACACTCCGCGGCTCATTGTGGAAGTCGTCACACGCGGGGGAGCGACCGGTATCGGGGAGACGTACGGGGACGGCAAGTACCTCGAACTCGCCCGGCCGCTCGCCGCCGCCCTCGCCGGACGCCCGGTCAGCGATCTGAACGGCCTGTTCGCGCTGGCCGAGGAGGTGTGCGGTGATTCACGCGCGGCCGACGAGCGTGTCGACGCGGGCGGGCTGCGTGGTGTCCAGACCGCCGACAAGCTCCGGCTCTCCGTCGTCTCCGGCTTCGAGGTCGCCTGCCTGGACGCGCTGGGCAGGGCCCTCGGCCTGCCCGTGCACGCCCTGCTCGGCGGCAAGGTCCGCGACGGCGTCGAGTACAGCGCGTACCTCTTCCACCGCTGGGCCGCTCACCCCGAGGGCGGCGAACGGGACGACTGGGGCGCCGCCGTCGACCCGGCCGGAGTCGTGGCCCAGGCCCGGCGCTTCGCCCGCGAACACGGCTTCACCTCCTTCAAGCTCAAGGGCGGTGTCTTCGAACCCGACCGGGAGATCGCCGCGATCCGTGCGCTGGCCGAGGAGTTCCCCGGCCGGCCGCTGCGCCTCGACCCCAATGGTGCCTGGTCGGTCGCCACCTCGCTGTACGTCGCCGAGCAGTTGAAGGATGTCCTCGAATACCTGGAGGATCCGGCGAGCGGCACGGACCTGATGGCCGAGGTCGCCGCCGCCACCGACGTACCCCTCGCCACCAACATGTGCGTGACCACGCTCGCCGAGGTCCCGGAGGCCTTCGCCCGCGGCGCCGTCCAGGTGGTCCTCTCCGACCACCACTACTGGGGCGGACTGCACCGCACCCGCGAACTGGCCGGGATCTGCCGCACCTTCGGCGTCGGACTCTCCATGCACTCCAACACCCACCTGGGCATCAGCCTCGCCGCGATGACCCATGTCGCGGCCACCGTCCCCAACCTCGACTACGCCTGCGACAGCCACTACCCCTGGCAGACGGAGGACGTCATCGCCACCCGCCATGTCTTCCGGGACGGCCGGCTCACCGTCTCCGACGCGCCCGGACTCGGCGTGGAGCTCGACCGCGAACGCCTGGCCGCGCTGCACCGGCGCTGGCTCGACGACGACGGCACGATGCGCGAGCGGGACGACGAGGCCGCGATGCGCAAGGCCGAGCCCGGCTGGCGCGCCCCCTCGATCCCGCGCTGGTGACGGAGCCGTTCCCCGGGGCGCCCCGGCCTGAGTTGCGGGTGCCCCGGCCCGCGTCGAGGGTCGGGGCATGAAGGCGATCAGCTACAGCAGCTACGGCGGGGCCGACGTCCCGGAGTACGGGGAACGGCCCGACCCCGAGGTCGGCCCCGACACCGTCCTGGTGAAGGTGCGGGCCGCGGCGGTCAACCCGGTCGACTGGAAGGCCCGCGAGGGCCACCTCGACTCCGGTCTGGACGCCTTGTTTCCGGTGATTCCGGGCTGGGACGTGTCCGGTGTCGTGGTGCAGCCCGGCATCGCCGTCGGCTGCGGGCACGCCCGGACGCCAAGGACCTCGCCCACCTGGCCGAACTGGCCGAGCAGGGCGTCGTCACGGTCCATGTCGACCGGGTCTTCCCGCTGGAACGGGCGGCGGACGCCCACCGGCTGAACGAGCAGGGGCGCACCCGGGGAAAGATCGTCGTGACCGTCCCCTGGGAGGCGCCGGAGGTCTGACCGTTCCGGTGCCGGGCCTTGGAGGAGCTCACGGCCTCCCCCACGGCAGGAAGCGGGCTCCCGACGCCCTGCGACTCCGCTTGCGGCGTTGTCGTCGGTCAACGACGCTCCGCGTCGATTCCTTCCTCCGCCTTGCCATCGAAGCCGCATGACGCCGCTCGCTGATCCACTCCCTGTCGTGGGGGAGGCCGTCACAACAGCGTGGCCGCGGCGAACACCGCGAGCGCGACCGTGCACGCCGCCGCGGTCAGCGCGCCGCGCGCCGAGAGCGGTTGCGGCCGTGCGGTCCCCATCCCGAGCACCCGCCGGTGCGCCACGACCAGGAAGCCCAGCCAGGCCAGCGCGCTCAGCGACACGGCGAGGATCCCGACCGGTGTCGCGCCGCCGCGCAGCGCCTGCCGGACCGCCAGCAGCGCCACCACCGTGCACGACAGCGTCGTACGCCGCCACGCCAGCCTGGTCCGCTCGGGCTGCAGCCCGGGGTCACGCCCGCCGTCCGTCACCGGCCCTCCCAGCCGAAGAGGACCACCACCACCATCGCCACGGCGACGACGGCGACCGCGAGACCCAGCAGCGACGGGAACCGGGAGACCGGCAGATCCTCCCCCCGCCGCATCGCCCGCTCGCACCGCACCCAGTGATTGACCGCCCGCAGCGCGCACAGCACACCGGCCGCCAGCAGCGCCAGCGCCAGCCCCGCCCGTATGCCCCACGCCAGCTCCGGAAGGAACTGGTCGACCGCGAAACCACCGCCGATCAGTGCGAGTGCCGTACGGATCCAGGCGAGGAAGGTGCGCTCGTTGGCGAGCGAGAAGCGGTAGTCGGGGGTGTCGCCCTCTTCGCGGACGCGCTGCGGCGCGAACCACAGGCGCAGGCTCTGTACGAAATCGTTCACGCGTGAACCCTAAGGGCTGTCCCCGTAACCGCTGGCGGGCGCACGACGGCAGGCGCCGGGCTGCCGGGGTTGTCCGACAGGGAGATCGCCCGGCTCAGGAGGCCGGTCCGCCCGCCCGGAAGGCGCGCAGCCGGTGGTACGCCTCCAGGCCGTCCGGCACCCACTCCCAGTCGCCGAGCCGCGCCGCCAGCTCCGCGTCGGTGAGGAAGGTGTGCCAGGCGACCTCTTCCGCCTGCGGGTTCACCGGCAGTTCGCACCGCACCTGGTAGACGTGGCTCCACCAGGAGTGCTCCGCGCTCTCGTAGAGGAACTTGAACAGCGGCTCGGGGCGGGGGAGACCGAAGACGCCCAGCTCCTCCTCGGCCTCCCGCAGCGCCGCCTCGTCGTACGACTCGGCCGCCCCGACCACCCCGCCGACGAACATGTCGTAGTGGGACGGGAAGACCAGTTTGGTGGGGGTCCTGCGGTGCACGAAGAGCCGGCCCCCGGAGTCCCGGACCTCGATGAAGACGCAGCGATGGCGAAGGCCCCGCGCGGTCGCCTCACCGCGCGGGGCCTGTCCCACGACCACGTCGTTCTCGTCGACGATGTCCAGGATCTCGTCAGAAGGAGTCATACCCCTCATCCAACATCAGGCCACCGGCGGTGATCACTGGCCCATGACGTACTTCACAGTCGGGCCCGTGGTCCAGCCGCCGTCCACGGCCAGCTCGGCACCGGTGATGTACGAGGCGGCGTCCGAGAGCAGGAAGGCGACCGCCTCCGCGATCTCCGTGGCCTCACCGACGCGGCCCATCGGGGTGTTCGGGTAGTTGCCGTCGCCCTGCTGGATGCCCACGGACGCGGTCATCGGGGTGTAGACCATGCCCGGGTGCACGGAGTTCACCCGTATCTTCGCCGTGCCGAGCTCCACCGCGCCGACCTTCGACAGACCGCGGACACCCCACTTGGAGGCACCGTAGCTGGAGGTCAGGGCGAGGCCCATCAGCCCGGCGGCCGAGGAGATATTGACGATCGAACCGCCGCCGTTCTCCTTCATCACCGGGATCACCGTCTTCATGCCGATGAAGACGGCCGTCAGGTTGATGTCGATGACCTTGCGGAAGTGCTCGACCGTCTCGGTCTCCAGCGGCTGACCGGTCGATACGCCGGCGTTGTTGACCAGGCCGTCGATCCGCCCGAACTCGGCGAGGGTGAATTCGGCGACGCGCTGCCAGTCCGCCTCGGAGGTCACGTCGTGGTGGAGGAAGCGGGCCCGCGCCCCGAGCCCGGCGGCGGTGGCGGCCCCCTCCTCGTCGAGCACGTCGGTGATCACCACGTTGGCGCCGCCCGCCACGGCGAGACGGGCGGCCTCGGCGCCGAGGCCCCGGGCACCGCCGGTGATGACGACGGTCTTGTCGCTGAGCTTGTTCTGGTCGGTCATGACACTGTCCTTCGTGTGGTGCGGGAGATTCACGCGCCGCCCGGTAGGGGCGCGTGCAGGAACGCGGTGGTGGTCTCCACGAGATCGGCGAGGAAGAACTCCTCGTCGGTCAGCGGCCGGGTGCCGTCGAGCCTCTGGCGGGCGCGGTCGGCCAGCGCCGCGCCGATCAGGGTGAGCGCCAGATCCAGACGCTCCAGACGCACGGGTCCGGGCAGCGTGCCGAGGCAGTCCCCGATTCGTCCGATGAGCCGCCCGTAGGCGGTGCCGTCGAGTGCGGGGTGCGGGCCACCGGTCCGCAGTCCGGTCTCATGGCTGAGCTGGGCGGAGATCCGCAGACAGCGGCGGCCCCGGTCGTCGGCGAGCAGGCTCGCCTCGGCCGTCACCAGCGCGGTGAGCAGTTCCCGTACGCCGCAGTCCGCGGCCAGTTCGTCGAGCAGCGGTGCGATCACCTGTTCGGTCCGGGTCTGCCGCCCCTCCATCACCGCGTCGAGCAGCCCGGCCCGGGAGCCGAAGTGGTACTGGACCGCGGAGGGGTTGCTCTGCCCGGCCAGTCGGACGATGTCCCGCAGCTGGGCGCCGTCCGTGCCCTGCGCGGCGAAGATCTCCTCGGCCGCGCGGATCAGCTTGTGCCTGGTCTCTGCGCCTGACGTTCTGGCCATGAGGCCACTTTAATGCTGGCCATTATTAATAACCAGCGCGATCACCCCCCTGTGACCGGACAGACGTCGCTCAGTTCGGCTGGAGGCTCTTCTCCCGGCGTCCGCCCACGGGCCCCTCCGGCATCGCCGGATGCAGTCCCAGCAGCACGATCCCGACGACGATCGCCGCGAGGCCGACCGCCTGCCAGGCCAGCGCACCGGCGTCGGTACGCAACTGGTCACCGAGGAAGCCCACCCCGCAGGCGATCCCGGCCAGCGGCTGGGACGCGGTCAACGGGGGCAACGAGACCCGCAGCGGTCCCGTCTCGAACGCGCTCTGCACCAGCAGCAGCCCCGTCACCCCCAGCACCACCACCCCGTACGGCTGCCACGACGTCACCAGTTCCGTCCAGCCCCCTTCGGACAGGCGCTGGCCACTGAGCCGGGTGAGGGCGTCCTGGAGTCCGTACAGCAGTCCGGCCGCCACCGCGAGCAGCGCCGGGGCGGCCCCGGACGGCGAGCGCTTGGCGAAGGTGGTGAGCAGCAGGGCGGCGCCCACGACCACGCCGATGACCAGCCAGTGCCGCAGCATATTGGTCACCGCCTCGCCGCCCCGGGGCTCGCCGGCCAGCAGGAACGCGGTGACCCCGCCGGCCAGCAGCCAGAGCCCGGACCAGCCCTGTCGGCCGAGCCGCTGCCCGGTGCGATGGCGGGACAGGGCCATCGCGAAGAGCAGGTTGGTGGCGAGCAGGGGTTCGACGACGGACACCTCGCCCTTTCCCAGGGCCAGGGCGCCCAGCACCATGCCGCAGACCATCAGCCCGATCCCGGCCAGCCAGCTCGGTACCCGCATCAGGTCCAGCAGCAGCCGGGGCGAGAGGTAGTCGCTCCTCGGGGCGTGCGAAGCGGCGGCCTGCTGAAGGACGAAGCCGAATCCCAGACAGCAGGCGGCACTCACGGCGAGCACGAGGACCAGCACCGACACGCTTCTACCTCAAGTCAGGCCAGAGGTGGCTGATTTGTTTCGACGATAGCGCCTGCGCCCCGAGGGCGCGGCCGGAGTGCCGCCGACCGGGCGGTTGACGCCGCAGCGGCCGGTGCAGAGGATCTGACGCACGAGTAACTTCCGGCGTCCGAGCCGGACCGTCACCGTGGCCGCGACCGGATCGCCCCGAAAAGGATGGAACCCATGACGTACGACGCTGATGTGATCGTGATCGGGGCAGGGCTCGCGGGGCTGGTGGCCACCGCCGAGCTGGTCGACGCGGGCCGGTCGGTGATCCTGCTCGACCAGGAGCCCGAACAGTCGATCGGCGGCCAGACACACTGGTCCTTCGGCGGTCTCTTCCTCGTCGACTCGCCCGAGCAGCGCCGGCTGCGCGTCAAGGACAGTCATGAGCTGGCCCTCCAGGACTGGCTCGGCACGGCGGGCTTCGACCGTGAGGAGGACCGCTGGCCACGGAAGTGGGCCGAGGCGTACGTCGACTTCGCCGCCGGTGAGAAGCGTTCCTGGCTGCACGCCCAGGGGCTGCGGCTCTTCCCCGTCGTCGGCTGGGCGGAGCGCGGCGGCTACGACGCGAACGGGCACGGCAACTCCGTACCCCGCTTCCACATCACCTGGGGCACCGGCCCCGGCGTCGTCGCCCCCTTCGAGCGCCGGGTCCGTGCGGGCGTCGCCAAGGGGCTCGTCCGGCTGAGGTTTCGCCACCGGGTCACCGGGCTCGGCCGCACCGCGGGCGCCGTCGACACGGTGAGCGGCGAGATCCTGGAGCCGAGCGCGGCCGCCCGGGGCACCGCGAGCAGCCGGGTGACGGCCGGCGCCTTCGAGCTGAGGGCCCAGGCGGTGATCGTCACCTCCGGCGGCATCGGCGGCAACCACGACCTCGTACGCAAGCAGTGGCCCCGTCGGCTCGGCACCCCGCCCGCGAAGATGCTCTCCGGCGTTCCCGCCCATGTGGACGGACTCATGCTCGGCATCGCCGAGGAGGCCGGCGCCCACCACATCAACCGCGACCGGATGTGGCACTACACCGAGGGCATCGAGAACTGGAACCCGATCTGGGCCAGGCACGGCATCCGGATCCTGCCGGGACCGTCCTCGCTGTGGCTGGACGCCCGCGGCAAACGGCTGCCGGTCCCGCTCTTCCCCGGCTTCGACACCCTGGGCACCCTCGAACACATCATGAGGTCCGGCCACGGCCACACCTGGTTCGTTCTCGACCGGAAGATCATCGGCAAGGAGTTCGCGCTCTCCGGCTCCGAGCAGAATCCCGACCTGACCGGGAAGTCGGTCCGCGACGTGATCGGCCGGGCCCGCGCGGACGTACCGGCCCCGGTGAAGGCGTTCATGGACAACGGGGTGGACTTCGTCGTCGAGAAGGACCTCGGCGCACTGGTCCGCGGGATGAACGCGCTCACCGACGAGCCGCTGATCGACGCGGCCGAACTGCGCCGCGAGATCACCGCGCGCGACCGCGAGATCGCCAACCCCTTCACCAAGGACCTCCAGATCACCGCGATCCGCGGGGCCCGCGCCTATCTCGGCGACAGGCTGATCCGTACGGCGCCGCCGCACCGCATCCTCGACCCCGAGGCCGGTCCGCTGATCGCCGTACGGCTCAACATCCTGACCCGCAAGTCGCTCGGCGGACTGGAGACGGATCTGTCCTCCCGGGTGCTGACCGAGGACGGTACGCCCTTGTCCGGTGTGTACGCGGCGGGGGAGGCGGCCGGATTCGGCGGCGGCGGGATGCACGGCTACCGCTCGCTGGAAGGGACCTTCCTCGGTGGCTGCATATTCTCCGGCCGCGCGGCGGGCAGGGCGGCGGCGCGGGCGGTGGGATAGGGCACGCACGTCCTTGGAGTTCCGGCTTCCGGACCCGGACCGGGCCCGTCCGGGGTGGTCCGGCGCGCCGCGGATAGAGTCGTGGAGTGAAGATCCCGCGTCTCCTCGACGGTCGGCTGAAGTTCCGCCACCTGGTCCTCGTCGACGCGCTCTCCCGGCAGGGAAGCGTCGTCGGCGCCGCCGCGGAACTGCACGTCACCCAGCCGGCCGCCACCCGCAGCCTGCACGAGTTGGAGGACATCCTCGGCGTCCCGCTGTACGAACGCGGGCCCCGTGGCGTCACCGCCACCGTCTTCGGTGAGGCATTCACCGAGCACGCGCGGGCCGTGCTGGCCCAACTGGCGCAGGCGGGCCGCCATGTGGTGGAGCTGGCAGACGCCGACCGCGGCACGGTCATCGTCGGCACCCATCTGGCCGGGTCCAACGTGCTCCTCCCGAGGGCCATCGCCGAGATCAAGAAGGAGCGCCCCTATCTGACGGTGATCGTCCGCGAGGCGTCGCCGGAAGCGCTGCTCCTGGAGCTGGAGGCCGGCCGCATCGACTTCATCGTCGGCCGGCTCACCGTTCCCTCCGACGAGCGGACCGTGCGCCGCAAGCTCTACGACGAGTCGGTCGAACTCGTGGTCAGGGCCTCGCACGCGCTCGCCGGGCAGACCTCGGTGGAGCTCTCGGACCTGGCGCACTACCCGTGGATCCTGCCGGGCGCGGAGACCGCGCTGCGGCGGGAGATCGAGGAGTTCTTCGCCCGGCACGGCATGCCGCTGCCGATGAACCGGGTCGAGACCACATCGTTTCTGACTGTCCGTCAACTCCTCTTGGAGACCGATGTCGTCGCGGCACTGCCCAGCCTGATCACCCGGGACGACACCCGGATCGTCCGGCTGGCAGTGCCGCTGGACCCGATCGGCCACAGCGTCGGGCTGACCCTCTCGGCCGCCCGTGCGTTGGGCCCGTCGGCGCAGGCGCTGATCCGGAGCCTGGAGGGCATCGCCGCCCACATGGCCCCGCAGGGCGCGGAGGGCGACGACTCCCCCTGAGAGCCTGTCGGGCGGCCTCTGATCGGGCGGCCACGCCCTGGCACGCACTCCCCCAAGGCCTTAACGACCTCGCCCGCGATTGTCAGCGGCGTCGCGGTGTCCGGGACCTCCGCCTCCGGCGTTGTCGTCAGTCGCCGACGCTCCTTCCCCAAGCTCTCAGCTGCGTTCGAGCAGGGGAGGCCCCATCCGACTCCCCCCTCCGCCTTGGATTCGAAGGCCCTGGACGCCGCTCCTTCTCCCACTGCCAATCGCGGGCGAGGTCGTAAGGGCCAGGGGGACCCCCTCCCGCGTTGCCGAAATGCCCTGGTAGCTCCATCCCCGAGGTCTCGGCTTCGTTCGAGCAGGGGAGACCCCGTCCGAGGACATCCCGGCGCCTTGGAATCGCACGCACCAGACCGCGTCCGCTGTCCGATCGAAGGCCGCCCGACAGGCCCTGAGGCCGACGGCTGCGGTGGCCGCTCCGTCTCCGAGGAGCGGCCCCGGATCACCGAGCGGCGACCGGGTGGGTGTGCTCGCGCATTCCCTGACCCGAGCAGGCTTTCCCACACCTCGAAGTGAGCAGATACCGTCATCTGAATGATCTTAATCGTGTTGATCATCACGCCGTGATGACCGAACGTATGAGCTAGCGTTCCGAAGCGTGATCAAGACCTCGCTCTCCTCTGACCAGGCGGCTTCAACCGCTGCAGCGCTGAAACGGGCGCTCTTCGGCGAACAAATGGAGCAACTCCACGAGCCCTGGCGCAAGCTGTTCAGTACTGAGCCGTTCCGCTTCAGGGAAGGCCTGTCACCGGATGAACGCGCCGCGCTGTCCTACGAGCGTTTACACCTGATCAACGAAGCACTCGACTGCCCTGAGGACTTCGTCGTCGACGTGGAACGACTTGCGGCACTCCACGAATGGGTCGGCCCGGTGGACGCGGGACTGGGAACAGTGGCGAGCATCCACTACAACCTCTTCCTCGGCAGCCTCCTCGACCACACAGCGGGCCCGGACCGTGATCTGCGGGAGTTCGCCGAGCTGCGGCGTACGGGAACCTTCCTGTGCACGGAGGCCGGGCACGGCAACAGCGCCGCGCAACTGGAGACCACCGCCACGTACGAACGGGCCACGGGCGAGTTCGTGCTGAACACCCCCCATGCGGCCGCCCGTAAGTTCATGCCGAACACCAGCTCCACCGGCGGACCCAAAACCGCTGTCGTCGCCGCCCGCCTCATCGTGGACGAGAAGGACCAGGGCGTCTTCCTGTTCCTCACTCCACTCAGCGACGATGCCGGGCTCCCGATGCCAGGAGTCGAGATACGCAGGCTGCCGCAGACGGCCACCGCCCCCGTCGACCACTGCGTCACGTCCTTCGACCATGTCCGGCTGCCACAGGAGGCGCTTCTGCAGTCCGACCACGGACACCTCACACCGGAAGGCGTCTTCACCAGTTCGATCGGCAGCCCCCGCAAGCGCTTCCTGCGCTCCATCGGCCGCGTCACCACCGGCAAGCTCTGTATGAGCGGCTACAGCCTCGGTGTCACGCGCCACGCGCTCGCCGTGGCCGTACGGCACGCCCACACGAGACAGACTTCCGGCGTGTCGGCCCGCGGCAGCGTTCCGCTGTTCGCCCACCGCAGCCACCACACTCCACTCCTCGACGCCATCGCCACCACCTACGCCGCGACGCTTCTGCACCGCGCCGCGGTACGGCAGTGGGCGCAGGCAACGGAATCGGAGCGGGAGAACGGTGAGCGGTTCGCAGCCATAGCCAAGGGCTGGATCACGTGGCGGGCCCGCGCCGTCATGACCGAGTGCCGCGAACGCTGTGGTGCGCAGGGGCTCTTCCTGGCCAACGGAATCGCGGGCCAGCTGGCGGCCAACGAGGGAACCATCACGGCGGAGGGTGACAACCTTGTCATCTGGGTCAAGGCGGCCGGCGAAATGCTCCTCGGGCATTTCACTCCGAAGGCGTCCCGTGATGCGGCGCCCGAGGACCGCGAGCTCGACGATCCGGTCTTCCTCCAAGACCTCTTGGCGGACATCGAACGCATCTGGCATCAGCGTGCGCGTACCCGCCTGCGCAGCGGAAAGGCCGGCGACCCTCTCAACCGATGGAACACCACCGTCACACCGGCTCTGGAACTGGTCGACGCCTACGCGCACCGCCAGGCCGCACAAGCTCTTCTGGATGCCGCCGTCCAGGCTTCCCACCCTGAGGCACAGCACCAACTGCGGTTGCTGCACCGTCTGTTCGCCCTGCGTCGCGTCGCGGCCCACAGCGGGGACCTGCTCGCGGAGGGGCACCTGACCAGTGCTCAGGTGAGGCAACTCCCCGACGCGGCCGAGAGTGTCGTCGCGGAGCTCGAACCCCAGGCCGTGACCCTCACCAACGGATTCGCCGTTGTGGACGAGGTTCTCCTCGATCACCCGATCAACCGTTCTGAAGGCCTCGAAGGCAGCCCGTCGCCCCTGTGAGAGCCTTCGCGGACCGGTCGGCCGAAGGCCGATCCGACACTGTCGGCGAGGGACGGGCCGCATCCACCCCCGGGGGTGGATGCGCCCCGTCCCTCGCCGCAGGCGTGGGTGCTCCGGTCCGGAGCGACACCACGGGCGAAGACCTCGAATGCCTCGTCGGCTGTCCGAACCCGATCCCGGACTCAGCAGATCAGGGCGCGTCCGCCCCCGTCAGCCCGAGAAAGCGCTCCGCGTTGCCGTGCGTGATCAGCTCACGGCTGCGCGCGTCGAGGAAGGCGCTCGTGCGGACCACCTCACCGGCCGGACGTTCGCCCAGCGGATACGGGTAGTCGCTGCCCACCATCACCCGGTCCGCGCCGACCGTGTCGACCAGGAGCCGCAGGGCACGGTCGTCGAAGACGACCGAGTCGACGTAGAACCGGCCCAGATAGTGCGAGGGCGGGCGCTCCGAGGTGCCGATGACGTCGTTCCTGCCGTGCCAGGCGTTCTCCATCCGGCCGAGCCAGAAGGCGAAGGACCCGCCGCCGTGCGCGAAACAGATCTTCAGCCGGTCGTCGATCCGGTCGAAGACACCGCCCAGGATCAGGGCGAGAATCGACAGATGGGTCTCGGCGGGCATGGCCGTGAGCCATTGCGCCATCCACCGGTCCAGCCGCGGGGAACTCGCCATGTCCCAGGGGTGCACGAACACCGGCACATCGAGCGAGGCACAGTGCTGGAGGAAGGTCACGACGCCCTCGCTGTCCAGGTCGCGATCACCGACATGGTTGCCGATCTCGACCCCCCGGTGCCCGTTGGCGATGCTCCGTTCCAGCTCGCGGCAGGCCGCGTCGGGGTCCTGCAACGGCACCTGGCAGAACGGGATCAGCCGGTCCGGAGCCGGGGCGACGATCTCCAGCGCGAGGTCGTTGAAGATCCGCGAGACCTTCGCCGCCTCCGCCCCGTCGCGGCCGTAGGTGAAGAACGCCGGGGTGGGGGAGACCACTTGGCGGTGCACTCCGTCCGCGTCCATGTCCCGCAGCCGGGTATCGGCGTCCCAGGCGTCGGCCCGGATCCGCCGGAACTCCTTGGAGCCCATCATGATCACGGCGTCGGACTCGGACTCGATCCGCAGCCAGGGCGCCTCGGGACCTGCCTCGGCCGTGAGATCCGGCCAGCCGCGCGGAACGTAGTGGGTGTGGATGTCGATCGTGCGGTCCACGCTCAGCCCTTCCCGGGATGCAGGGCACCGCAGTTCGGGCACGTGCGCGCCTTCTCGTCCCCGTAGAACTCGGCGAAGACCGGCGGCAGATCCGCGACGATGTCCCGCACCTGCAGCTCGATCTCATGGATCTTCGTGGCGCACTCGGGGCAGTACCACTGGAACTTCTCCAGAGTGCCCTCCTCCCGGACGCGTTCGATGACCAGCCCGATCGAACCGGCGTCGGGCCGCTGCGGGGAGTGCGGCACATTGCCGGGCAGCAGCCAGGCCTCGCCCTGCCGGATGTGCACGGTCCGCGGCCCGTCCTCGGTCATGACGTCGACGTGCATATCGCCCTTGACCTGGTAGAACCACTCCTCGTACGGGTCCAGGTGGAAGTCGGTCCGCTGGTTGGGGCCGCCGACGATCTGGACGATGAAGTCCTGGCCCAGGGACATGGTGCGGTTGTTCACCGGCGGCTTGAGCAGGTGCTCGTGCTCGGCGATCCAGCCCTGGAAATTGATGACCGGGGGAAGGACGGTCATGAGGACACCTCCGTGCTGTGCGCTGCGATGGACTGACGGGGCCGCGGCAGATGGGCGACGGCCTGGATCTCGATCAGCAGATGGGGATGCGGCAACTGGTGCACCGCGACGGTCGTGCGGGTCGGCCCCCGCTCGTCGAAGAACTCGCCGTAGACCTCGTTGTATCCGCCGAAGTCGTTCATGGACACCAGATAGGTGGTGATCTGGGCGATGTCGCGGAGCTCGGCGCCCACCTCGGCGAGGATGTCCCGGATGTTCTCGATCACCGCCCGGGTCTGTGCCCTGATGTCCAGCTCCGTGGTGCCGAACTCATCGGCCTCGACGCCCACGAACGTATTGTCGGGCCGCCGCGAACTGGTGCCGGAGACGAACACCAGGTCACCGACGACCTTCACATGAGGGAACCGGCCACGCGGCGTGGCCCTGCCCTCGATCACCCGTGCACCGTCCATCAGAACCCCTTCACCGCGACGGACCCGACGCCCGCCACCTCGCACTCGGTGACCCCGGCCACCAGCGGCACGGCCGCCGTGGCCGCCCCGGCCAGCACCACCTGCCCGGCCTTCAGCGGAATCCGGCGGCGCCGGCACATGTCCAGCAGCGCGTGGAGCGCGCGCACCGGGTCACCGAGGATCGCGGCGGTCGAACCCACCGCCTCCGTCGCCGCGGTACGCAGCCGCACCGCACGGTTGGCGACGCTCTCCACGGCCCGCCACGGGCCGATCA
Organism: Streptomyces sp. NPDC047515; assembly: GCF_040643055.1. Taxonomy (NCBI): domain Bacteria; kingdom Bacillati; phylum Actinomycetota; class Actinomycetes; order Kitasatosporales; family Streptomycetaceae; genus Streptomyces; species Streptomyces sp. NPDC047515. The sequence continues at coordinate 60,165 of NZ_JBEYTM010000019.1, read as the reverse complement.
CGTAACCGGCCGCGGAGGTGTTGTCCGCGACGACATCGGTGTACGTGAAACGGAAGTCCCGGTACCGCGAGTCGATGATCTCGATGGCCGGAGCCATCGCGTCCACACAGGACCCGATGTCCGTCAGGGGGTCGTCCAGGTCCACGTCCCGGCAGAGCCGGTAGGCGACCTCTGGCTCCGCCTTCGGGTGGATGAAGCGCGACAGGTCGACCTCGTCGCCGTCCGCGATCCGCATCGCGTCGGTGAGCCGGCCCACGATCACATCGCTGACGCCCATCTGCGCCATCTTGGCCTTGCTGGTGAACCCGAGCTTCGCGCCCACGATCCGCTCGCCGCGCGCCACCCGCAGCGCCAGCAACGCGGCTTGGACGGCGTACGCGTCGTCGATGTCGAACTCATGGCTGTCGGCGAGGCTAGGGGTGTCGGTGCGGGATGTCTGCGCCGTGTCCAGCCGCTGCGCCAGTATGCCCGTCAGTTCCGCCGAAATCACTTGTCGTTCCCTTCCGTCAGGGCCTCGCGCCGCGCGGCCAGGTCCAGTGCGATGTCCACGATCAGGTCCTCCTGGCCGCCCACCATCCGGCGCCGGCCGACCTCCAGCAGGATCTGGCGGGTGTCGACCCCGTAGCGCCGCGCCGCGCGTTCGGCGTGCAACAGGAAGCTGGAGTAGACACCGGCGTAGCCCAGCGTCAAGGTCTCCCGGTCCACCTGCACCGGCCGGTCGCGCAGCGGGCGGATGATGTCGTCGGCGGCGTCCTGGAGCGCGAACAGGTCGCAGCCGTGCTCCCAGCCCAGCAGATCGGCGACGGCGACGAACGGCTCCGCCGGACAGTTGCCGGCCCCCGCGCCCTGCCCCGCCAGCGCCACATCGACGCGGTACGCGCCGTGCTCCACGGCGGTCACACTGTTGGCGACCGACAGCGAGAGGTTCTCGTGCGCGTGGATGCCGATCTCCGTCGACTCGTCCAGCACGTCGCGGTACGCGTCGACCCGGGCAGCGACCTCACGCATCGTCAGCCGCCCACCGGAATCGGTGACATAGACACAGTGCGCCCCGTACGACTCCATCAGCCGGGCCTGCCGGGCGAGCCCCTCGGCGGAGTTGAGATGACTCATCATCAAGAACCCCGAGACGTCCATCCCGTTCTCCCGGGCCCAGGAGATGTGCTGCGCGCCGACATCGGCCTCGGTGCAGTGCGTCGCGACGCGTACGCTGCGCACCCCGAGGGCGTGGGCGCGGCGCAGATGGTCGATGGTGCCGATGCCCGGCAGCAGCAGTGTCGTCAGCTTCGCGTGTTCGAGGACGTCCGCCGCGGCCTCGATCCACTCCTCGTCGCTGTGCGCGCCGAACCCGTAGTTCGCGCTCGATCCGCCGAGACCGTCGCCGTGCGCGACCTCGATGGCGGCGACGCCGGAGCGGTCGAGCGCGGCGACGATCCGGCGCACCTGGTCGACGGTGTACATGTGCCCCATCGCGTGCATGCCGTCGCGCAGGGTCACGTCCTGGACGTACAGCTTCATGAGGTCACCCATCCTCGGAGTGCGGCGACCTTCTCCGCGGTGCGGACCGCGGCGGAGGTCATGATGTCGAGATTGCCGGCGTAGTCGGGCAGGTAGTGGCCGGCGCCGAGCACCTCCAGGAACACCGAGACCCTGACCCCGGTGACCCGTCGCCCGAGGGCCGGGACGAGGGTGTCCTCGACCGGGTCGAACTGCACGTCCTGCTTGAGCCGGTAGCCGGGCACGTACTCCCGTACGGATCGCGCCATCCGCTGTACGGAGGCCACGATCCGGTCCCGGTCCGCGCCCGACAGTTCGCCCTCGACGAGGCAGAAGACCGTGTCGCGCATGGCGAGCGGGGGGTCCGCGGGGTTGAGGACGATGATGGCCTTGCCGGCCTCGGCGCCGCCGACGAGCCGGATCGCCTCGCTCGTCGTCTCGGTGAACTCGTCGATGTTGGCCCGGGTGCCGGGACCGGCCGACCTCGACGCGATGGAGGCGACGATCTCCCCGTACGCGACCGGCGCGATCCGGGAGACGGCGGCCACGACCGGAATGGTCGCCTGGCCCCCGCAGGTCACCATGTTGACGTCTGCCGCGTCCAGATGCTCGTCCAGATTGACCGACGGCACCACGAACGGCCCGAGAGCCGCGGGGGTGAGGTCGATCATCAGCTTGCCGTGCTCCGCGGCGAGCCGCGCGTTGCGCACATGGGCCTTGGCCGAGGTCGCGTCGAAGATCACCTTGATGCCGGCGAATTCGGGCATCGCCGCGAGTCCGTCGATGCCGCGATGCGTGGTGGCGACCCCCAGCCGGGCGGCGCGGGCCAGCCCGTCGGAGTCGGGGTCGATGCCCACCATCGCACCCATGCGCAGCGACTCGGAGAGCCGCAGCACCTTGATCATGAGATCGGTTCCGATGTTGCCGGACCCGATGACGGCGACCGGAACGGTGCCGGATGCGGTGGAACTCACTGGGTCTCCTCCTCGATGACTGCCTCGACCTCGCCGAGTCCGTCCAGTGCCAGCCGGTACCGGCCCGGACCGCTGATCGGCACCATCGGGCCGAGCGCCCCGGACATCACCACGTCCCCGGCCCGCAACGGCTGCTCCCGGGCGGCCAGTTCACGCGCCAGCCAGGCAACGGCGACGACCGGGGAGCCGAGGCAGGCGTGGCCGGCGCCGAAGGAGACCGGCTCACCGTCCCGATGGAGCACCATCCCGACCCGGGAGAGGTCGAGCCCGCTCAGCGGGTACGCGGTGGTGCCGAGCACGACCGCGCCGCTGGAGGCGTTGTCGGCGACGGTGTCGGTGATGGCCAGGTCCCAGCCGGTGATCCGGGAGTCGACGATCTCGATGGCGGGCAGCACGAAGTCGGTGGCCCGCAGCACATCGGCGACGCCCGCGCCGGGCCGGTCGATGTCCCGGCCGAGCACGAAGGCGATCTCACCCTCCGCGCGCGGCTGGAGGAAGCGGTTCAGCGGCAGCGGTTCGGTGTGCGCGTACATCATGTCGTCGAAGAGCACCCCGAAGTCCGGCCGGAACACATCGAACTGCTGCTGCACGGCAGGGGCGGTGAGACCGATCTTGGCGCCCACCACCCGGGCCCCGGCCGCGCTTCTGGCTGCGGCGAGGCGCCGCTGCACCTCATAGGCGGCATCGATGTCGTCGCGGCCCAGGAACTCCCGGACGGGAGCGCACGGAGTGCCGGTGGCGGACGCGGCCGCCAGGCGTGCCACGGCCGCGTCGATCGGTGCGGACAGGTCGGGGTCGTGATGATCGGTCACAGCTGTACGCACACATTCGTCGGCTCGGTGTAGAAGTGCAGGGAGGACGCGCCGCCCTCGCGGCCGATGCCGGAGAGCCCGACACCGCCGAACGGGGAGCGCAGATCGCGCAGGAACCAGGTGTTGACCCAGGCCATCCCGACGTTCATGGCCTGCGCCACCCGGTGACCGCGGCGCAGATCGTTGGTCCACACCGAGGCCGCGAGGCCGTACTCGGTGTCGTTGGCCAGGGCGACGGCCTCCGCTTCGGTGTCGAAGGGGATCAGGGCGGCCACCGGCCCGAAGATCTCCTCGCGCACCACCCGGTCCGCGTTGGTCAGCCCCGTCCACAGCGTCGGCTCGATCCAGGAACCGCCCGCGAGTCCGGGGCCCAGCTGTGGCACGCCGCCGCCGGTGAGCACGTTCGCCCCGGCCCGCTCGGCGAGCTCGAAGCAGCCCAGCACCTTGTCCCGGTGCGTCTGGGAGATCAGCGGTCCGGTGGTGGTCCGCTCGTCCGTCGGATCGCCCAGTCGCAGGCCCCGGGCCCGCTCCGCGAGCCCTTCGGCGATGTCGTCGAAGACCGAGCGCTGGACGTAGACCCGCTCGGTGCACAAACAGACCTGACCGGTGTTGGTGAAGACCGACCTGGTCAGCCCGGTCAGCGCCTCGTCCAGGTCGACGTCGTCGAAGACGACTGCGGCGTTCTTCCCGCCCAGTTCGAACGAGACCGGGCGGACCCGGGGCGCGACCGTCCTCATGACGTGCGAGCCGGTGGCGGACGAACCGGTGAAGGTCACGCCGTCGATCCCAGGGTGTGAGGTCACGTACTCACCGGCGGAGCCGTCGCCGAAGCCGTGGACGACGTTGTACACCCCGGCGGGGAGCCCGACCTCGGCGAGCACCTCGGCCAGCAGCGTGGCGGTGGCGGGGGTCTCCTCGCTGGGCTTGACGACCAGGGCGTTGCCGCAGGCCAGGGCCGGGGCGACCTTCCAGGTCAGCAGCAGGAGGGGCAGATTCCACGGGACGACGACCGCGACGACGCCGAGCGGCTTGCGCACCGCGTAGTTGAGTGCCTGCCGGCCGCCCGCGAGATCGGTGAGGAAGGACTCCTGCCCGGCGGCGGCCACCACGTCGGCGAAGGTGCGGAAGTTCGCCAGGGCACGCGCGACATCGAGCTCCCGCGCCTGGGTCACCGGCTTGCCGGTGTCGGCGACCTCCGCCGCGACGAACTCCTCGAAGCGCTCCTCGATCCGGTCCGCGGCACGGCGCAGCAGTGCCGCGCGTTCCCGCACCGGTGTCGTCGCCCATCCGTCGTGCAGGGCCCGTCGGGCCGAAGCCACGGCGCGGTCCACCAGCGCCCTGTCCGCCTCGTGCACCCGGGCGAACGTCCGGCCGGTGGCGGGGTCGGTCTTGTCGAAGCTGCGATTCTCGTCGGGCTCCACGAATCGCCCGGCCACGAAGTTGCGGATCCACCGCCCAGTCTCTGCCGTCATGCCTCCCACTCTGATCGGCACAGCCATGCCGGACAAATGCGATTCCTGTGTGGAGCCATATCGGAAATGGCATAGGTGGGTCGCGTGCGGTGACGGGGAGGCCGGACCTTGCGAGGGTGTTCTGCTATATCCAAACGGGTATGCCGTGTCCCGGATTCGTTATTTGTGCGTCATGTCTCAGGGCACCAGGATCCACGGTTAACGACGGGTGAAGCCCGGCCGTCGTAGCGGCTGTCCGGGGCGAACCGCCCACAGCCCGCCATCCAAGTGATAGGTCACCCCGTGAACACTTCACCTCGCGAAGAACGCTCGGGCGGCGCCCGAGCCACTGCCGGCAGAACCGCCCTCGCCACGCTCGCAGGCACCACGCTGGAGTGGTACGACTTCTTTCTCTACGGCACGGCCGCGGCGCTCATCTTCAACCAGCAGTTCTTCCCCTCGCTGAGCCCGGCCGCCGGCACCCTGGCCGCCTTCAGCACCTTCGCCGTCGGTTTCATCGCACGTCCGCTCGGCGGTCTGGTCTTCGGCCACTACGGAGACCGCATCGGCCGCAAGGCGACGCTGGTGGTCTCCCTCGTCCTGATGGGCATCGGCTCCACGCTCATCGGCGCCATCCCGAGCTACGACACCATCGGCTTCTGGGCCCCGGTCCTCCTGGTCGCCCTGCGTATCGTCCAGGGCATCGGACTCGGCGGCGAGGGAGCCGGAGCGACCCTGATGTCGATGGAACACGCACCACAGGGCAGGAAGAACCTGTACGCCGGGTTCCCGCAGATGGGTACACCGGGCGGACTGGTCCTGGCCAACGTCGTCTTCCTGGTCACCAACTCGGTCCTGGGCGACCACGCGTTCACCTCGTGGGGCTGGCGCATCCCGTTCCTGCTCAGCTTCGTACTGGTCGCCGTGGGCCTGGTGATCCGGCTGCGGGTGACGGAATCCCCGTCCTTCGCCCGCGCCCGCGCCCAGGGCGAAGTGGTCGGCTTCCCGCTCGCCGAATCCCTCAAGGTCGGCTTCCCCAGGCTCGCGCTGACCCTGCTCGCCGTTGTGGCGAACTCGGCCGTCGCCTATGTGTTCATGGTCTTCACCCTGTCCTACGGCTCCCAGCACCTCCACTACGACAAGCAGTTCCTCATCGTGAGCGTCACCGCCGCGGCGGCCCTGTGGTTCGTGACCATTCCGGTGTGGACGGCATTTGCCGACCGGCACGGCAGGCGGACGATGTTCATCGCCGGATCCGCCGCCATCCTCGCCTGGTGCGTCGCCTTCTTCCCGCTCCTCGACACCGGCAACTCCGCGCTCGCGGTGGTGGCTCTGCTCGGGATGGGCCTCATCATTCCGGTCACCCACTGTGTGCAGGGCAGCATCATCGTCGACACCTTCCCCGTCAACGTCCGCTACTCGGGCTCCTCGATGATCCTGCAGAGCGGCGCCATCCTCGGCGGCGGTCTCGCCCCCATGATCTCCACGGCGCTGCTCAACTCGGGCGGGTCGTCGACCGGGGTGACGTGGTACCTCGTCGGGATCTGCGCCGTCAGCCTGGCCGGCGCCGTGGCCCTGTTCCGTCTGGTGCCCGAAGAGGCGCCCGAGCCCCTGCGGGCCCCGGTGGAATCGCTCTCCGGGGGCAGCGCGTGACGGGCCCCGCCGTGGTCCGGTCCGGCCCGGTCCGCTACGCCGTGGCCGAACGCTTCGCGCGGCCCCGACCGGTGGGCGGTCACGACACCCGCCCGCCGAGCGGTGAGATCTGCCCGCAACTGCCGTCCCGGCTCGACGCGGTCATGGGGCCACCGCACGACCGGCGCCCGCAGGGCGAGGACTGCCTGAACCTCACGGTCACCACACCCGCCCGCGACACCGCGGCGCGGCCGGTCATGGTCTGGTTCCACGGCGGCGGGTTCAGCAGCGGCGCGGGCCTCATGGACTGGTACGACGGCGGCGCACTCGCCGCCGAGGGCGAGGTCGTCGTCGTGTCCGTCAACTACCGCCTGGGCGCGCTCGGATACCTCTGCCTCGACGGGCTCGCCGAGGGCAACCTCGGCCTGTACGACCAGCTCGAAGCGCTCCGCTGGGTGAACACGCACATCGCCGGGTACGGAGGCGATCCCGACGACGTCACCGTCTTCGGACAGTCCGCCGGGGCGCTCTCCATCCGGCTGCTGATGGCGCTGCCCGAGGCCCAGGGGCTGTTCCACCGCGCGATCCTGCAGAGCGCACCGCTGGCGATCGCGACACGGTCCCGGGCCGACGCCGCCGCCCTCGGCCGGATCTTCACCGAATGGCTCGCGGTCCACGCCCCCGGAGCCGACCCGCGGACCGTCGACCCCGCCGCCCTCCTCGCGGCCCAACGGGACACCGCCCTGGAGCACCGGGAACGCTCCGGCTCCACCCTGGAACCACCGTTCGGACCCGTCGGGACGGGCCATACCGGGCTCGACACGCACGTACGCGGGATGGACATCATGTACGGCTGGAACGCGGACGACATGTCCGCCTTCCCCGGCGAGAAGAGCGAGAACGGCGACCCGGCCGAGCCGACCCGCCGGATGTACGCCGAACCGCTCGCCGCGTTCGGCCGACGGCTCGCGCGGGCCGGGGCCCGCGTCCACGCCTACCGACTGGACTGGCGCCCGGCAGGATCCGCGTTCGGCGCCACCCACTGCGTGGAACTGCCGCTGCTCCTCGGCTCCCGGGCCGCCTGGCGGCAGTCCCCGATGCTGGGGGACAGCACCTGGGAGGACGTGGAAGAGCTGGGCCGGGCGATGCGCGCCACCTGGACCGCCTTCGCCCGCACCGGCCGTCCCGGCACCGTCGTCCCACCCCTGACCTGCCATGAGATCCCCGCCCCGCGGCCGTAGGGGGCCCGACGGGTCCCGTCTACCGTTCCGCCGCGCCCACGACGGGATCGAGCAGTTCGACGACCCGGAACCGTTCGGCGACGACCATGGTGTCGTCGTCGACCGTGAACTCCGGGTCGCCGAGCGCCTCCCGCATCTCCTGGCTGTGCCAGAACTTCTCGTGCCCCGCACGCCACTCGGCCACCGAGGTGTCGCCCTCGCCCTCGTCGATCGCATGCTGAAGATCGATGTCCCCGAGGCGCAGCACCCGCACCTCCGTCACCTCCAGCACCGCGATCTCCCGGCCGTCCGAGTCGATCAGCGCGGACCGCTCACCCACGGGAGGCAGCTCCTCCTTCTCCGCCTCGTACTCCGCGAGCAACCCGGTCGTCGACACCTTCTCGCCGGCGAGCACCGCCCCCACCAACCGGTCGCGCAGCGGTCCGGGGAAGGTGAGCAGAAAAGGCTTGAGAGGTTCACGGTTCGACATGGCACCAAGTCTGACATGTTCGGCCGGGCGCGGCGCCGGGACGCGCACCCGATCGGTGGGCGTCAACTGTGTGGTGAACGGGCGGAGTTGACATCGGGTACGGGCAGGCGCCCGCGGCCCCCGGCGCAACGCGGGACAGAAGCTGTACGCGGCCTGGATCGCGGGCGCGGTCCTGGTGACGACCGGCACCGGGGCGCTGATGTGGTTCACCGGCCTCGCGCCGTTGGTGTGGCGCACGAGCGCGACCTTCGTCCATGACTGGCTGGCGCTCGCGATCGGGATCGTGCCGGCCGGGCACATGGCGATGGCGCTCGCCGACCCGGAGGCATGCCGTGGCATGCGTACCGGGTCGGTCGAGCGCCACTGGGCACGGTCCCCGCATGCGCTGGGGGGGGAGGACCGTACGGGCCGCCGCTCGCTAGAGGACCAGCGACAGCAGAAGGATGAAGACCAGCGAGACCACGGAGATGATGGTCTCCATCACCGACCAGGTCTTGATCGTCTGACCGACGTTCATTCCGAAGTACTCCTTCACCAGCCAGAACCCGGCGTCATTGACATGGCTGAAGAAGAGCGAGCCCGCGCCGACGGCGAGGACCAGCAGGGCGGCGTGGGACGTGGACATGTCCGCGGCCAGCGGGGCGACCAGGCCGGCCGCCGAGATGGTCGCCACCGTCGCCGAACCGGTCGCGAGCCGGATCGCGACAGCGATCAGCCAGCCCAGCAGCAGCGCCGGGATCGACCAGTCCTTGGAGAAGTCCAGGATCATCTGACCCACACCGGCGTCGATGAGGGTCTGCTTGAAACCGCCACCCGCACCCACGATGAGCAGCACGCCCGCGATCGGGGCGAGGGACTTCTCGACGGTGGTGGAGAGCCGGCCCTTGGAGAAACCGGCCGCCCGGCCCAGCGTGAACATGCCGACTATGACGGCCGCGAGCAGCGCGATCAGCGGCGAGCCGATCACATCGGTGATCCGCTGGACGTGGTTCTCCGGATTGTCCACGACGATGTCGACCAGGGCCTTGACCAGCATCAGCGCGACGGGCAGCAGAATCGTCACCAGGGTGGCGCCGAAGCCGGGACGACGCTCCAGCTCCTCCGACGGCCGCTGCGGGATCATCTTCTCCGGAGCCTTGATGTCCACCCAGCGGGCGGCGTAGCGGGAGAAGACCGGGCCCGCGATGATCACGGTCGGGATGGCGACCAGCACACCCAGTGCCAGCGTGACACCGAGGTTGGCGCCGAGGGCGTCGATCGCCACCAGCGGGCCGGGGTGCGGCGGAATGAGCCCGTGCATCACGGAGAGGCCGGCCAGTGCCGGGATGCCGATCCGCATCAGCGAGAAGTTGCCGCGCTTGGCGACCAGCAGCACCACCGGGATCAGCAGCACGATCCCGACCTCGAAGAACAGCGGCAGGCCGATGATCGAGGCGATCAGGACCATCGCCCACGGCATGACCCGCCCGCTCGCCTTCGCGAGAATGGTGTCGACGATCTGGTCCGCGCCCCCGGAGTCGGCGAGCAGCTTGCCCAGTATGGCGCCGAGCGCGATGAGGACACCGACACCCGCGACGGTCGAGCCGAGGCCGGCGGTGAAGCTGGCGATCGTCTTGGCCGGTGCGGCGCCGGCGAAGGAGCCGAGCGCCAGCGAGCCGATGGTCAGCGCGAGGAACGCGTGCATCTTGAACTTGGTGATGAGCAGAACGATGACGGCGATGCCCGCCAGGACTGCGATGCCCAACTGCGCGTTGCCTGCCGAAGTGATGGGTTCGACGGCGTCCGCTGCCAGCATCTCGACGCTGAGACCGGTCACGGTGGTGATCCTTAGTTGTCGAGCCGGCGCAACGCGGCGACGGCTCGCTGGGTGATTTCTTCGGGGGTGCCGGACACATCGGCCGAGACGCCGGCCTCGTCCTCCTGCAGCGGCTGCAGGGTGGCGAACTGCGAGTCGAGCAGTGCGGTGGGCATGAAGTGGCCCTTGCGCTCCGCCATACGCGCCTCGATCAGGGTCCGGTCGCCGGTCAGGTGGAGGAAGACGGCGCCGGGCGCCTCGGCCCGCAGCCGGTCCCGGTAGACGCGCTTGAGCGCCGAGCTGCTCACCACCCCGCCGAGCCCCGCCCGACCGTGTGCCCACTGGCCGATCGCATCGAGCCAGGGCCACCGGTCGGAGTCGTCCAGCGGTGTGCCGGCCGACATCTTGGCGATGTTCGCCGCGGGATGGAAGTCGTCGCCCTCGGCGTACGGAACGCCGAGCTCGGCGGCGAGCAGGGGGCCGATCGTGGTCTTGCCGGTCCCTGCGACGCCCATCACCACGACGACGTGGGGGGTGCTCATTGGTGGTGCCTCGCTGTCCTCTTCGACGTCTTCCTCGACATCGGTCCGTCGCGCTACTGAAACTCATACGTACGACTTATTCAAGATGCTGTGACATAAACGTCGTACTTTTTGTTCCTGAAGGGGGCCCCGTAGGCTGGTGGCCATGACCACACCGGGCCCTGGGCTGCATACACATGTGCTGGACACCCTGGGCCTGGAGATCGCCGCGGGGGAGCACCGGCCGGGGCAGGTACTGCGCACCGACGAGCTGGCCCAGCGCTTCGACGTCTCGCGCACGGTCGTACGCGAAGTGGTCCGCGTCCTCGAATCCATGCACCTGGTCGAGTCCCGGCGCCGGGTCGGTGTGACCGTGCGTCCGACCGAGGCGTGGAACGTCTACGACCCGCAGGTCATCCGGTGGCGGCTGGCCGGCGCCGACCGCCCGCGCCAGCTGCGGTCCCTGACCGTGCTGCGCTCGGCGATCGAACCGGTCGCGGCCGGCCTCGCCGCCCGCAACGCGACCCCGGAGCAGTGCGCGGCCCTCACCGAGTGCGCGCTCGGCATGGTCGCCACCTCGCGCGGCCAGCAGTTGGAGGGCTACCTGGAGCACGACATCGCGTTCCACCGGATCGTGCTCAACGCCTCCGGCAACGAGATGTTCGCCCGGCTCGGCGACGTCGTCGCCGAGGTCCTGGCGGGGCGCACCCACCACCAGGTGATGTTCGAGGATCCGGACCCGGCCGCGGTCACCCTCCACGTCCGGCTCGCCGAAGCGGTGCGCGAGGGCGACGAGGTGGCGGCGGAGCGGCTGACGAAGGAGATCGCGGTGGGCGCCCTGCACGAGCTGGACGTACTCGCGCCCTGAGGCCCGTACCGCGGGCCGTCCGAGGAGACCGGCGCGGGCCCGCGTCCTTCCGGCACACGCGGGCGGCAGGCGGGTCCGCGGGGCCCGGACACACAACTGCCCCCGCGGGATGAGCCCGCGGGGGCAGCCGGCAGGAGCCGGGGCGGCCGGTCAGCCGCCGTGCCCCTGGTGGCCGCCGTGCCCGGCGCCGTGGTCGAATTTCATCGCCTCCGGCGGCATCACGACGAACGGCCGCATCATGCCCATGTCCTCGTGCTCCAGCAGATGGCAGTGGTACATGAACCGCCCGTACGCCCCGTCGAACGTGCCGAGCACCTTCACCAACTGCCCCTGGGGCACCCGGAAGACGTCCTTCCAGCCCTGCTCGTTCGGCGGCGTCGGGATCTTGGTGCCGTGGTCGAACGCCACGGGGGAGCGGGTTCCGCCGACCGCCGGATCGAAGCCGTCCAGCGTGTACGCCTCCCGGCCCATCACCTGGAAGTCCGTCAGATGGATGTGCATCGGATGCGTCGGGCCGCCCAGGTTGAGGAACGACCACTGTTCGAAGGTGCCCTCGCCGACGGTGAACCCGAGCCCGTCGTTGAACGTCCGGGCGATCCTGCGGTACGTGCGCACCGTGCCGTCCTCGCCCCGCACCTGGATGATCCCGTCCGAGGGCACCCGCACATCGGCGTCCTCGACCTCGGCCATCTCCCAGATCTCCGGGTGGCCGCCGCCCCCGACCGTGCCCGGTGCCGTCAGCACGACGAGCCGGTGCCCGTGCTCCACCCGGCCGTGCTCGTACCGCCGGAAGGAACCGGACAGCACCTCGGGCAGCTCGAACTCGTCCCGCCGCCGCCCCGTCTCCCGTACCCGGAACTCCATCACCTGCGGGAACGGCACACTCGCCGCCGGATCCGGCACCCCCGCCGCGAGCCTGCCCCGGTTGACCAGGCGGACCCGGCGGCCGGCCAGCGCCGAGAAGTCGATCAGCAGATCCATCCGCTCGGCCGGGGCGACCGTCAGCTGCGGCAGCACCTCGTCGAAGTCGACCGGCACCGGGCGCGGCAACAGCCCGCCGTCGCTGCCGATCTGCCGGATCACGCCCGGGACCGGGTTGTTCTCGTCGTCGACCAGCACCAGATCGTAGATCCGGGCATTGGACGCGTTGACGAGCCGGAAGCGGTACCACGCGTCGTCCACGTCGAGATGCGGCCAGATGCGGCCGTTGACCGTCGTGTACGGACCGAGGAACGGAATGGACACCGGCTTCCCGGTCTCCGGGTCGGCCTCCACGACCACCGTCGTCTTGTGCAGCAGCCGCCCGTTGAGCCGGCCGTCCTCGTCGGTGTCCAGGTTGCGGTCGGCGAGGATCAGCGGCAACTCCCGCTCGCCGGACGGCAGACCGAGCGCGTCCTCCTCGTCGTCCCTGATCAGATACGTCCCGACGAGCCCCGCGTAGACGTTCCACCGGGTGATGTTCATGGCGTGGTCGTGGTACCACCACTGGGCGGCCTGGTGGTCGTTCGGGTACTCCGAGAGCTGCGCGTCACCGAAGCCGACGGCGTTGTCCGCCCAGCCGTCGTTCCCGCCACCGGTCTGCGCGCCGTGCAGATGCGTCACCGTCCAGGCGGGCAGCGCGGCCACGTCCGCGTTCGGCTCGGCCCCGTCGCGTCCGGGCCGGTTGTGCGGCAGCGGCTCGCCCGGCTTCACCGGGCCGACCTCCACGGCGGTGACCGGGTACTCGCTGCCCCTGGGGATGCGGTTGGTCCAGGCGATCCTGACCCGCTCCCCGCGCCGTACCTCGATGGTCGGCCCCGGCACCGTGCCGTTGTACCCCCACATCAGGGTCGGCGGCAGCTGCGCGTGCAGCCGCACCCAGGTGGGTGACAGGGCGATCTCGGTCTCGCGGAGCACGTCGCCGCTCCGCGGGCGCAGCACCGGCGGCACGGGCAACGCGTCGGTGTACGGCACGAGTCCCCCGACGGGCGCGCCGAGCGCGGTCGCTCCGGGAGCCGGTCCGGGCCCGTCGGCCCGCTCGCTGATCTTCTCCGTGATCTCGGCAATCTCGGTCAAGGTGCTTCCCCCGTGATCCGTCATTCCTCTTCGGTCGGACCGACGAACCCCTGCCCCCGCAGGTATCGGTTCCGTGGTCCCTCTGCATCGAAGGACCCCCTCGGGGCCGGCGAAGTTCAGCAGTCGGCATCATCTGTCCGGAACCGGTACATCCCGACGGGTGGACAGCAGTCGTTTCCCGCCAACGCGGCGCGCCGCCGTGACACCCTCACGGGGCGTACGGTTGTTCGTGTTCGATCTTCGCGAAATGATGGAAACAGGGAGACCACGGTATGTCGCAGCAGGTGCAAGGGGTCATCGCACCGGGGAAGAACGAGCCGGTACGGGTGGAGACGATCGTGATCCCGGACCCGGGCCCCGGCGAGGCCGTGGTGAAGATCCAGGCGTGCGGCGTGTGCCACACCGATCTGCACTACAAGCAGGGCGGCATCAACGACGACTTCCCCTTCCTGCTCGGCCACGAGGCCTCGGGCGTCGTGGAGTCCGTCGGCGAGGGCGTCACGGACGTCGAGCCCGGCGACTTCGTCATCCTCAACTGGCGTGCCGTGTGCGGGCAGTGCCGTGCGTGTCTGCGCGGCCGCCCCTGGTACTGCTTCAACACCCACAACGCCGAGCAGAAGATGACACTGCTCGACGGCACGGAACTGTCGCCGGCGCTCGGCATCGGCGCCTTCGCCGAGAAGACCCTGGTCGCCGCCGGTCAGTGCACCAAGGTCGACCCGGAGGTCTCCCCGGCCGTCGCCGGGCTGCTCGGCTGCGGCGTGATGGCGGGCATCGGCGCCGCCATCAACACCGGGCAGGTCGGGCGCGGCGACTCGGTCGCCGTGATCGGCTGCGGCGGCGTCGGTGACGCGGCGATCGCGGGCGCGCGGCTGGCCGGCGCGGCGAAGATCATCGCCGTGGACATCGACGACCGCAAGCTGGAGACGGCGAAGACGATGGGCGCCACGCACACCGTCAACTCCGGCTCCACCGACCCGGTCGAGGCGATCCGCTCCCTGACCGGCGGCAACGGCGCGGATGTCGTCATCGAGGCGGTCGGCCGCCCGGAGACGTACAAGCAGGCCTTCTACGCCCGCGACCTCGCCGGCACCGTCGTCCTGGTCGGCGTCCCGACCCCGCAGATGCAGCTGGAACTGCCGCTCCTCGACGTCTTCGGCCGCGGTGGCTCGCTCAAGTCCTCCTGGTACGGCGACTGCCTGCCCTCGCGCGACTTCCCGATGCTCATCGACCTGCACCAGCAGGGCCGGATCGACCTCGGCGCGTTCGTCACCGAGACCATCGGTCTCGGCGACGTCGAGCAGGCCTTCGACCGGATGCACGGCGGCGACGTGCTGCGCTCGGTGGTGATCCTCTGATGGCCGCCCGCATCGACCACCTCGTCACCTCCGGAACCTTCGCCCTCGACGGCGGGGAGTGGGACGTCGACAACAACGTCTGGATCGTCGGCGACGACAGCGAGGCGATCGTCATCGACGCCGCCCACGACGCCGCCGCCATCGAGTCCGCGCTGAACGGCCGTACGCTGCGCGCCATCGTCTGCACGCACGCGCACAACGACCACATCGACGCGGCTCCGGCGCTCGCCGACGCCACCGGCGCACCGATCCTGCTGCACCCCGACGACCTGCCGCTGTGGCAGCAGACCCACCCGGACCGCGCCCCGGACGGCGAACTGGCCGACGGGCAGGAGCTGGAGATCGCCGGGACGACGCTCCGGGTCCTGCACACGCCCGGTCATGCCCCGGGTGCCGTCTGTCTGTACGCCCCCGAGCTGTCCACCGTCTTCACCGGCGACACGCTCTTCAAGGGTGGGCCGGGCGCCACCGGGCGGTCGTTCTCCCACTTCCCGACCATCGTCGACTCCATCCGGGACGGGCTGCTCAGCCTTCCGCCGGAGACCACCGTCCGGACCGGACACGGCGACTCCACCGCCATCGGCGCGGAGGCCCCGCATCTGGACGAGTGGATCGCCCGCGGTCACTGAGGACGGCGGCTCACCGGTCCGGCCACGCGGAGAGCCGCAGTCCGCTCTCGAAGCGGCGCGGCTCGCCCGTGACCGGATCGGTGAACTCCAGCAACCGGGCGAGGAGCTGGAGCGGGTGCGACCAGTCGTCGGTCGCACCCTCCGGCCGGACCACGGGGTAGACCGGGTCGTGGACGAGCGGCAGTCCCAGGCCGTTCATGTGGACCCGCAGCTGATGGGTGCGCCCGGTGGCGGGCAGCAGCCGGTAGCGGCCCAGTCCCTTCCGGTGCTCCAGCAGCTCGATCCGGCTCTCGCTGTTCGGCTCGCCCGGCTCCTCGCGGGCGGCGATGACGCCGCGCTCCTTGACGATGCGGCTGCGCACGGTCCGCGGGAAGGCCAGACCGGGATCGTACGGCGCCACCGCCTCGTACTCCTTGCGCACCAGGCGGTCCCGGAACAGCGTCTGGTACGCGCCCCGCTCCCCGGGCCGGACGACGAAGAGGACGAGGCCCGCGGTGAGCCGGTCCAGCCGGTGCGCGGGCTGCAGCTCGGGCAGGCCCAGCTCACGGCGCAGCCGGGCCACCGCCGTCTCGGTGATGTGCCGGCCGCGCGGCGTCGTCGCCAGGAAGTGCGGCTTGTCGGCGACGACGAGATGCGCGTCGCGGTGGACCACACGGACCGGGAACGGCACCGGCTCCTCCGGCGCGAAGTCCCGGTGGAACCAGATGTACCCGCCCGCGGCGTACGGCTCGTCGGCGGACACCGGGCCGCGCACGGAGACGAACCGGCCCTCGGTGAGCATGGCGTCCACCCGTGCCGCGCCGATGGCGCCCGCGAACCGTGCCAGCAGATGATCGCGGACCGTCGCCCACCGCCCGTCCGGATCCTCGGGAAGGCGCAGCCGGACCGGATCGATCCCGTCCCGCTGCGGCAGCGGCGCCACCGGGGGTTTCGCGCGCCCCCTCATCGGGGTGCGCCTGCCGGTACGGCGGTGAACATGGTGCGGTGGGCCCCTCTTGTCGTCTCCCGGGTGTGCGCACAGTATCGCCCGTTCCACCCGCCCGGCGGGGCCCTGCCCCCGGACTCAGGCGCTCGGCGGCGTCACCTTCTCCGGGCCGCACCCGATGCGCTCGGCCTCGGCGGCGACATAGCCGGGCAGCAGCTCACGCGTGAGGTCGAAGCCCTCGTCCGTCGGCTGTTCCAGCTGCTCCACCATGAAGATCACGGGCCCGGTCTGGCAGCTCGCCCGGTAGACGGCCCGCGATCCGTCGAGCCGACCGAACCCCTTGGAGCCCTTGAGCGGCAGACCGGCCTTGCGCGCCCCGCTGGAGAAGATCTCGGTCAGCGCCGGGTCCGTCACGGTGGTCATCCGCACGATGGGTTCGTAGCCCCCACTCGCCTCGCAGATCCGGGCGGGCCCGCCGTCGTCGCTGACGCGAGTCCGGCTCAGAGCCTTGCGGTACGCCGCGGGGACGGTGAGGCCCTTGACGCCGCAGAAGGCATTGGCTTTCGTGTCCTGCCGGTCCACGAGGGTGGGCAGGGCGCGAGGTATCCGGTAGGTGCCGGAGCAGCCGAATTCGCGGATGACCCCATTGGTCGCCTCCACCACCGCGCGGGTCAGGGCGGCGCGGTCCCTCCGGTCGTACTCCGAACCGTCGTCCAGTCCGGCCAGTCCCATGCCGATGTCCACCACGGTGGGACCGGCGAACTCGTCCCGGCCCGTACAACTCTGCGGCAGCGCCAGCCAGGCGCGCGACGACGAGGTCATCCCGGGCAGCCCGTCGCCGAGCGACACCATGCCCCCCGCGAGGAACTCCTGCGGCCACTCGTGCGCGTCGGTGCCCCGCAGACCGTCCAGCTCATGCACCCGCAGGGTCACCTGTCGGCGGGGATTGCCGTCCTTGTAGCTGGTGATGCGGCACTGTCCGTACGACGGTCCGCGATCGCGCGGATTGGCGTGCAGGGACTGCTCCTCGGTCTCGGTCCTGCGGTCGCCGAAGAGGTCCGACATGGTCGTGTCGCCGAGCGAGTCCCAGCAGGGGGCGGGACCGAGCAGCGGGATCGTGTCCGTCCGCCAGGCCACCGCACCGGCGCCGAGGAGCGCGCCGACCAGGCCGGCGGCGGTGACGGCGAGGGCGGTGCGGCTGCGGAACAGGCGGCGCAGCAGGGGAGAGCGCTCGGGAGCGGGCCGCTGCTCGGGGGACGGTCCGGGCCGGGGCTCCTGCGCCTGTTCCCCCCGCTCTTCCCGTTCTTCTTCCTGAGGAGCCGAGGGCTGTTCCCGTTCCCGAGGAACCGGGGTCTGCTCGTCGTCCACTGCCGATGCCCTGCTCTCCGTGGTCTCTTCGCCCATCACGCGATCTCACCGGCCCCCGCACCCGATGCGCTTGCGCACGGACTCGGTGAAGTTCATGAACACCCGCCGGTCGTGGCTGCCCGAACCCTTCAGCCCCGACTGGACGTTTCCGTAGAACACCGTCTGCCGACCATGGCACTCGGTGCGTACGAGTCCCTTGTCGGCGCCTTCGGGAAGCCCCTTGAACAGCGCGACCATGCGGGGCTCGCCCGCCATCACGTACTGCGCCGCGGGCTCGTCGGGCTCCCCTCGCGAACGCCACACCACCGAACAGGTCTGAAGGCGCTCGCCGACCACCCCCACCTGCTCCTGGTACTGGGAGCCCTGGCTGAATTCGAAGGTCAGCCCGGGTATGCGGCACAGCGGGTACCCGGCCCTCTCGTCGTCCTCGGCGACCGCCACGACGGGCGAGGTCGAGCGCAGCGGCTTGTCCGGTGCGCACCCGGCCTCGCGCATACCGGTGTTGGCGGCATCCAACAGCATCTGGGTGACGTCGTACCGGCTGCCGATCGCGAACGGCATGTTCACTCTGCCCAGATGGCCGTTGCCGGTGCTCTCGCTGTGGATCGTCACCGTGGACGGCCTGCCGTCCACGTCGCAGCTGCCGGGCAGCACCAGCATGGCCCGGTCACGGGCGACCAACCCGTCGAGGCCGTCGGGCAATCGGGAGGCCGAGCCGTGGAAGTACCGGGCCATCCACGCGCGATGCTCCGCGACCCCGGTGGGAACCGGACCGTACTCGACCGTCACCTGGTCCTTGAACCTGAGCGGCTCGGCCGAGTCGTCGTCCGGGACCGTGGAGGTCACCGCGACCGTGCAGCGGGCGTGGTGACGTCCGGCCGAGGGCGGCGCGGACTCGGTGGCGCGCCGCTCGGAGCCGGACCTGGCGACACCGCTGTCACCGAGGAAGGCGGCACCGCTGTCCTGCTTCCATGCGCCCCAGCAGTAGCTGTCCCGCAAAGGCCAACTGCCCGTCGCCCAGAGGCCGATGCCGGAGACGAGCACCGCCCCGGCGACCGCCCCGGCGAGGAGCGCGCCGCGCCGTCTGCGACTGCCGCCCATCACTTCCCCCTGCGAAGTACGAAGATCGCGCAAAGCCCCGATGCTACGTCGTCCGCTCTACGGGCGCGACTCCGGGCCTCGCCCGCCCGGTGCGGCCCAACTCCCCGACCACGAAGGGGAACTTCGCGGCCGCCGCGTCGATCCGGTACTCCGACAGCACCCACGGCCCGCACGACTGCGAACCGATGCCCTGCACCGCGTGGCCCGGATCGACCCGGACCATCTCGCCGGCCCGCAACTCCGCTACGGGCTGCGCCGCGGTGGCAGCGCCCGGCGAGAGCCGAAGACGCCACGTTCCGTTCGGCGCGATATCTGCACCTGCCGGAAGACTTCCGGATTCACGACTGGCGGCACAGCAAGGTCACGAACGACCTGGGGGCCGGGGAGAACCCCGCAGAGATCTCCGCGAACGTCCGGCACCACTCGCCGGGCCACACCATGGCCGGGTACGGCCACTCACGTAAGGACGGGGCGCGGCAGCTCGCCGCCTCCGGTGCGGGCCGAATCGGCCTGTCATCCCTGGTCTGACCAGGCGATTCGCTGGACTGTTGGTCACGTGGTTGGTCACGCCACTGCCCAGAAATGCAGAAAACCCCACGTGAAGTGGGGTCTCAGCTGGTGTCCGAGGGGGGACTTGAACCCCCACGCCCGATAAAGGGCACTAGCACCTCAAGCTAGCGCGTCTGCCATTCCGCCACCCGGACAAGGTGTCTGTCTCGCGGGCCCGGCCCGTTCCGACGTGGAAAACAATAGCAAACATCCGGGGGTGCTCGATCACGCCAGGGGGAGTGTGAAGGGCGCATGACGGGGGTGGGGGGCCTTGGGCGCGCGGGCCGGGCGCGGGAGGATGAGGAGGAGCACCTCAGCGACAGTGGAAGGAACCAGTGTGAGCGAGACCAACGCGGCGCGGACCGTCTCAGGCGAGGACGAGGTCGTGGACCTCTGTCGTGAGCTGATCCGGATCGACACCAGCAACTACGGGGACCACTCGGGACCCGGGGAGCGGGTCGCCGCCGAATACGTCGCGGAGAAGCTCGCCGAGGTCGGGCTGGAGCCGAAGATCTTCGAGTCCCACAAGGGCCGGGCCTCCACCGTGGCGCGGATCGAGGGCGAGGACCCGTCCAAGCCCGCCCTGCTGATCCACGGCCACACCGATGTGGTTCCGGCCAATGCCCACGACTGGACGCACCACCCGTTCTCCGGCGAGGTCGCGGACGGCTGTGTGTGGGGCCGCGGCGCGGTCGACATGAAGGACATGGACGCGATGACCCTCGCGGTCGTCCGCGACCGGATGCGCAGCGGGCGCAAGCCCCCGCGCGACATCGTGCTGGCCTTCCTCGCGGACGAGGAGGCCGGCGGCACGTACGGCGCGCGGTACCTCGTGGACAAGCATCCGGGCCTCTTCGAGGGCGTCACCGAAGCGATCGGCGAGGTCGGCGGTTTCTCCTTCACGGTGAACGAGAAGCTGCGGCTCTACCTCGTCGAGACGGCCGAGAAGGGCATGCACTGGATGCGGCTCACCGTGGACGGCACCGCGGGTCACGGCTCGATGACCAACGACGACAACGCGATCACCGAGCTCTGCGAGGCGGTCGGACGGCTCGGGCGGCACAAGTGGCCGGTCCGGGTGACCAAGACCGTACGGTCCTTCCTCGACGAGCTGTCCGACGCGCTCGGCACCCCGCTCGACCCGGAGGACATGGATGCCACACTCGCCAAGCTGGGCGGCATCGCCAAGATGATCGGCGCCACGCTCCGCAACTCCGCGGCTCCCACCATGCTCGGCTCCGGCTACAAGGTGAACGTGATCCCCGGACAGGCCACCGCCCATGTGGACGGCCGTTTCCTGCCCGGGTTCGAGGACGAGTTCCTGGCCGACCTGGACCGGATCCTCGGCCCGCGGGTGAAGCGCGAGGACGTGCACGGGGACAAGGCGCTGGAGACCAGTTTCGACGGCTCGCTCGTCGACGCGATGCAGATCGCCCTCAAGGCCGAGGACCCGATCGCCCGTGCGGTCCCCTACATGCTCTCCGGTGGCACCGACGCCAAGTCCTTCGACGACCTCGGTATCCGTTGCTTCGGATTCGCCCCGCTGAAGCTGCCACCGGAGCTCGACTTCGCGGGCATGTTCCACGGTGTGGACGAGCGTGTTCCGGTGGACGGTCTGCAGTTCGGTGTGCGGGTGCTCGACCGTTTCATCGACAACTGCTGACTCCCGCCGCCCGATTGCCGGTGCTCAGCCGGTTCTCCGGTGATCCGCCGGTGATTTTTCACGTCAACAATCGTCTGTGTGTGCGCATTTGACCGGAACGAGTGAAAGGAACCATACGCTCGTAGCCCGATTACCTCTTCCTCGTTACAAGTGATGCGGTCCGCGGCTGGGACCGCATTGTCAACTAGGAGGAATAATGATCAAGAAGGTCGTCGCTGCTGCGGCTGTCACTGGTGGTCTGGTGCTCGCGGGTGCGGGCATGGCCGTCGCGGACTCCGGTGCCCAGGGCGCCGCAGTCGGCAGCCCTGGTGTGATCTCGGGCAACGCCGTCCAGGCCCCCGTCCACGTGCCGGTGAGCGCGTGTGGCAACACGATCTCCGTGGTCGGGCTGCTGAACCCCACCTACGGCAACGCCTGCACGAACGCCTGATGTTGTGCGTCAACCCGTAAGGGTTTGAATCCGGTCGGCCCCGAAGTGCACGCCATGCGCTCCGGGGCCGCTGGGTACTCCGCCCCCGCACGGTCAAGTCCGGGGGTATTCCGGAAGGCAGAAGGCAGGAAACAATCTATGCGACAGGTCACGCGTAAAGGCCTGATCACCGTGGCGGCCGCGGGCGGCGTGCTCGCGCTGAGCGGCGGCTACGCGCACGCCGACGCGGGAGCGTCCAGCGGCGCATCGAATTCCCCGGGGGTGATTTCAGGGAATTCGGTCCAGATTCCGGTCCATGTACCGGTCAATGTCTGCGGCAACTCCGTGAGCGTCGTGGGACTGCTCAACCCGGCGGCGGGAAACGCCTGCGGAAACGGTTCGCACAGTGCCGCGGCGGGCCGGCACGCCTCGGGCGACCAGGTGTCCGGGGACCGGACCCAGGCCCACCGGGCGGGGACCGGCAAGCACCGGGCCGTCACGAGCGACGCCGGGAGCGGGGCGACGGCCGAGGGGGGCGCGCAGGGCTCGCCCGGTGTGCTCTCGGGCAACACCATCGCGGTGCCCATCGACATCCCCGTGAACGCCTGCGGGAACAGCGTCACCATCGGCGGGCTGCTCAACCCCGCCACCGGCAACGCGTGCGGAAACGACGCGGACGTCGTCACACCGCCGGTCGGTACTCCGGTCACCCCGGTCACCGAGCACAAGCCGCCAGCACCCGGACCACGGACCGTGCCGAACGCGCCCGAGGTACAGAGCGTCGCACAACTCGCACACACCGGAGCGGGCGGGCTCGACCTGCTGATTCCGGTCGGCGCGGGCCTACTGCTGGCGGGTACGGGCACGGTCCTCTACCGCCGCGCCCGGATGGCCGCGTAACGGACCGGGCCGGCGACGCGAGCAGGGCAAGGAGCGGGTCCCGCGACTGCGGGGCCCGCTCCGTCTCACCAGGTGGCCCGGAGCTGGCGGATGATCCGTCGGCGCAGCCGCACCCTGCGGCTGCCGTCACGGCGCAGGGTCAGTCGGTCCAACTCCCAGTGCCCGTACTCGGCGTGGTCGGTCAGCAGGCGGGCCGTCTCCTTGCGGGACACCCCGCGCGGCACGTACACATCGACAAATTCGTATTCCGGCATCGCATCTATTGTGCGGGCAGAGCCCGTGTACGGATAGCGTCTGCACTATGTCTGATGCTGCGCAGCCCACCGCTGCCGAGGTACGCGCCGCCGCCGAAGCGATCAAAACCGCGCTCGACCGTCACCTCGATGCGGTCGAACGCCGGACCGGGAACGACGATCCCGCCGTCTACGAGGCGTTCAACGCACTGGCCGCCGCTGCCGAGTTCTACGACGAACTGCTCTACGACCGCTACGACGAGGTCACTCCCTTCGAGATCCCGGGTGCGGAGGACTCCCTGCCGCCGTACACCGGCCCCGAGGAGCCGAACGCGCTCAGCGTGCTGATCCGCCGCGACTACGCGGTGGCTGAGCCGCCGCGCCTGCTCGCGCAGGCCCAGCGGATCGCCGCCCTCGATCCGGACGACCGCGCCGGCGGGAGCGCCGCGGTGGTCGGCTCCAGCGTCCACGCGGCGCTCGGGGTGCTCTTCGGTGAGTACGAACCGGACGAGATCGCTTCCCGGCACGCGGAATTCGGCCTGGAGGAGGGTGACTCCACGCTCTGGGTCACGGCCGCGGAGGAGCTTCCCGAGGCGGGGGAGTGGCTCGGCGCACCGTTCGACGAAGCCGATCCCGAGCTGGTGGTCTGCCGCTTCGACGTCAGCGCCGTCTTCGACGAGGACGAGTCGGACGACGAGCCGGCGGGCCTGGTGGTGGACGGCTCCTGAGCCGTTCGCCGGACGGGCCCAGGGGCCCGTCCGGCGGTGGGGGACGGTGCCCGCCCGGTCAGCGGGCCGGCGCCTCCAGCAGGGTGCGCAGTCGCGTCGTGCGGTCCTGGGCCGGTGACTGGGCGATCGCGCGCTGGAGCGCCTGATCCACCCCGTGGACGACCGACAGATGCCGCTCCGCACGGCTGAAGGCGGTGTACACCCAGGGGCGGCTGAGGCCCTGCGCGGCGTCGCCCGGCAGCACGACGACCACCGCGGGCCAGCGCATGGCGGCCGCCTGATGGGCGCTGAGCGCCCAGCCGTGGCGTACGGAGGACTCCACGCGGCCCTGGGGTACGACGGTCTTCGTGCCCGTGCAGTCCAGATGCAGGCCCTCGGCATCGGCCGAGACAACCACCCCCGGCACGGTCCTGCCCGGCGTCGGGACGTGAACGACGCGGTCACCGGGGTCGAAGCCGCCGAACCGCCCCGGACCGGGGTTGAGCCGCTGCTTCAGCGCCGCGTTCAACGCCCGGGTGCCCGCCGAGCCGCCGTGGCCGACGGTGATCACCTGGGTGTCGGCCGACGGTACGCCGATGGCGCGCGGCACCGAGTCGGCGACCAGCTGCACGGTGCGGTGCACCGCCTCGCCCGCGTCACGCACGGGAACGATCACCACCTCCTTGCCGGGCGCCTCGACCTGGTTCAGCTCACCGATGCCGATGCCGGAGACCAGCTCGCCGATCGGTCCCGGATCCGGCGTACGGGACACGACCTGCGGGCAGGCACGGGCCGCCAGCACATCCGCGAACACCCGTCCCGCCCCGGCCGAGGCCAGTACGCCCGGGTCGCCGCTGAGGACCAGCCGGGTGCCGTCGGCCAGCGATTCCACGAGGATCGCGGCGGTCTCGACGTCCAGCTGCGGGGCGTCCAGCACGACGAGCAGATCGACGGCGACCGCACCCTCCTCGTTCCGGCCGGGGCCCTCCGTGCCGGACAGCAGCCCGGCGAGGGTGACGGCCGCCGACGGGTCGCCGGTCGCCTCGGCCAGCCGGTGCCTGCCGTCGACGCTGTGCACGGCGCCCAGGGCGCGCAGTCCGAGGCCGCGTGCCGCGGTGAGCAGCGCGGCGGGCTCGGCCCTGGCGGCCTCGCCGCCGGTGTGCGCCACCAGGCCGTGGGCCGCGACCGCACGGATCAGCTCGGCCGCCGACGGGGAGACCGCGGCCGAGGCCGCCTCCGTCCAGTCGGCATCCTTCTCGCAGGCGTTGACGAGCCGGGCCAGACCGTCGGCGAGACTCTCCTCGGCGAGCGCGTACCGGTCGAGACCGAGCAGCACCTGTACCGGCTCCCGCGCGCCTTCCTCGCCGGGGCCCGCGGGTGCCTCGGCATCCTGGACGTCCTCGGCATCCTGGACGTCCTCGTCGTCCTGGAACACCAGGACGACGCCTTCGGCGACGGCGTGCCGGACGGCCGCCTCGGGGTCGGTCACCGAGCGCTCGGCGAGTGCGGCACGAACTGCCATCGCGTCGAGCGCCGTATGGCCCTGCAGCGCGGCCCGCTCCAGCAGCCAGCCGACCAGCGCGGCGGTCCGCCGCTCGTCGTCGGGACCGCACGCGGCGCCCAGCAGGGCGCGGGCGAACCCGTCGGCCTGCTCGGGCCTGACCCCCGGCACGGTCAGCAGTCGCCAGGGATCCTCGCGCAGGGCGTCGCCCGCCTGCTCACCGAGTGCCTCGGCCGTCGGGCCCGCCAGCGTTCCGGGAGCCCCGCCCTCGGCCAGCACGGCGGCCGTGGCGGCCACGGCCTCCGGTGAGGCGCCCTGCGGAGCCGGGGCGCGCTCGGGTGCGCGGGGGCGGGTCGGCGCGGGTGCGGGAGCGGCCCGGCGGGGAGCGGCGGGGGCGGGCGAGTCGAAGAACGCGGCAGCGGGCTTCTCGCCGCTCTCGACGGCCCGCACGGCCGCGAGCAGATCGGCCGCCTGGCCACTCAGCTTCGCACCGGCGGCGATGGGGCCGCCCTTGTCGGCCTTGCGCTTCTCGATCCGCTCCCGCAGCTCGCGCTGGGCGGCCAGCTCGGCCTCGGCCTCGGAGAGCGGTGCGGGGGCGTCGGCGGCCCCTTCCGCGGCACCGTCGGCCGCGGACGCCGCGCCGGACTCGGCGGCCGCTTCCGCCGCCTCGTCCGTCCCGGAGCCTGTGGCGGTGCCGCCGTCCGTCTCCTCGGCGGCGGCGGCCTCGGCGGCCGTCGGCGATCCCTCGTCCGCCTCGTGACCCTCGTCCTGCGCGGACGATGCGGGCGCGGCGGCGGAGGGAGCCGCGACATCGGAGTCGTCGGCTGCCGGGGAGCCGGGGGTTTCCCCCCGGGGAAGCGCAGTCACAGCGTGCTCCAGTCCTGGTCGGGATAGCGGTGCACGGGCGCCGACACATCGTCGAGCGCCTGGCAGATCTCGTCAGGAAGACTAAGCGCCTCCACTGACAATGCCTCCGTGAGCTGCTGCGCGTTGCGGGCGCCGACGATCGGCGCCACCACTCCGGGCCGGTCCCGCACCCAGGCGAGAGCCACCTGGAGCGCCGTCGTGGCCAGGCCGTCGGCGGCTGTCGCCACCGCGTCCACGATGCGGCTCGCCGGGTCGTCGAGATACGGCTCGACGAACGGGGCCAGCAGTTCCGAGGCACCGCGCGAGTCCGCCGGAGTGCCCGTCCGGTACTTGCCGGTCAGCACCCCTCTGCCCAGCGGGGAGCAGGGCAGCAGCCCCACCCCCAGATCGAGTGCGGCCGGCAGGACTTCGCGTTCCACGCCCCGCTGCAACAGCGAGTACTCCATCTGGGTGCTGGCCAGCCGGGTGCGCACCCCGGGCGAGGCCAGCTGCCACGTCGCCGCCTTGGCGAGCTGCCAGCCGCAGAAGTTCGACACCCCTGCGTACCGGGCGCGGCCGGTCGACACCGCCAGGTCCACCGCCTGAAGGGTCTCCTCCAGCGGGGTCACCGGATCGAAGGCGTGGACCTGCCACAGGTCCACGTAATCCGTGCCGAGCCGTTCCAGGGAGGCGTCCAGCGCGGCCAGCAGATGCCCGCGCGAGCCGTTGAACCGCCGGTACGGGTCGGCCACGCTGCCCGCTTTCGTGGCGATGACCAGATCGTGCCGTGGCACCAGACCCTCGGTGAGCCGCCCGAGCAGATATTCGGCCTCCCCGCCGCCGTACACGTCGGCCGTGTCGACCAGTGTGCCGCCCGCCTCCCAGAAGGCCTTCAGCTGTTCGGCGGCGTCGTGCTCGTCGGTGTCCCGGCCCCAGGTCAGGGTGCCGAGCCCGATCCGGGACACTCGAAGGCCGGTGCGGCCGAGATGCCTCTGCTCCATGGGCGCTGAGATTACTGGCCAGAACCCCACTCGGCGGAAGCCTGTGGACAACCCGGCACCAAGTCGCCCCTGCCGGATCACGTTGCCGCGCGCTAGAGTCCGGAGCTCAGGGACGTTACTGATCAGTAAGGGGAGCGGTTATGCGGCTCGGCATCAATCTCGGTTACTGGGGCGCGGGGATGGACGGCGACAACCTCGCCGTCGCCCAGGAGGCGGACCGGCTCGGATACGACGTCTGCTGGGCGGCCGAGGCGTACGGATCCGACGTGCCGACCGTGCTCTCCTGGGTCGCCGCCCAGACCGAATCCATCGACGTCGGCTCCGCGATCATGCAGATCCCGGCCCGTCAGCCCGCCATGACGGCGATGACCGCCGCCACTCTCGACTCGCTCTCCGGCGGTCGGTTCCGGCTCGGCCTCGGCGTGTCGGGACCGCAGGTCTCCGAGGGCTGGTACGGCGTCAAGTTCGACAAGCCGCTGGCCCGCACCCGGGAGTACGTCGAGATCGTCCGCAAGGCGATGTCCCGCGAGCGGCTGTCGTACGAGGGACAGCACTGGACGCTCCCGCTGCCGGACGGTCCGGGCAAGCCCATCAAGCTCACCGTCCACCCGCAGCGCGAACACATCCCGCTCTACATCGCCGCGATCGGCCCCAAGAACCTGGAGCAGACCGGCGAGATCGCCGACGGCGCGCTGCTGATCTTCCCCTCCGCGGAGCACCTGGAGGACACCGCCGTGAAGTACCTGCGGGCGGGCCGGGAGAAGGCCGGCCGGACCCTGGAGGGCTTCGACGTCTGCCCGACCCTGCCGCTCGCCGTCGGTGACGACGTCAACGGCCTCGCCGACATGTTCCGTCCGTACACCGCGCTGTACGTGGGCGGCATGGGCAGCCGTAAGCAGAACTTCTACAACCAGCTCGCGCAGCGCATGGGGTACGAGAAGGAAGCCGCCGAGATCCAGGACAAGTACCTGTCCGGCGACAAGAGCGGAGCCGCCGCCGCCGTGCCGCACCGGCTGATCGACCAGACCACGCTGCTCGGTCCGGTCGAGCGGATCGCCGAGCGCATGCAGGCGTACGCCGCGGCGGGTGTCACGACGCTGACCCTGGCCCCGGCCGGCTTCACGCTCGACGAGCGGATCGCGGCTCTGCGGGCCGGTACGGATGCGCTGGAGCGTTCCGGTCTCGCGTAGCGCCGGCCCTGGGGATCCGGGCGGCGCCACGGCCGTGGTGGGGGCTCGGGGGTCCTCCCCGCCACGGCCGTTACGCGGAACAACGCGTTCGGGCGCCCGAGGTTACGCCGAATGGTGTGCGGGCCGGAGGCGTCGACGTACGCGGCGGGCCGGAGCGGCCCCGTCCGGCGTAGCCGGGGGGCGTTCCTGTTGCCTGGGTGGGCGCGCCGCATTTGACTGGCGATGGGCGTGACGCCGGTACGGAGGTGGCAGCGATGCTCTCGGCAAGAAACCTGTTCCAGGAGATTCTCGACGAAGACGAGTCGTTCCGGCTGTTCTGTTCCATCGCGGCCAGCGGGGAGTCCCAGGGCGGCTGGGAGAACGGCCGGATCGCGGAGCTCGTGCCCGAGAGCCAACGGGCCCTGGCGCCCAAGATCGCGCGCCACGGTGCCGACGAGGACAAGCACGGCCGGATCTTCCACGCGCTGCTGAGGAGGCGCGGACTGCAGCCCGTCGAGGTTCCGCACGAGACCGACTACACGATGCTGCTGGAGAGGCACGGCATCGGCCTCGCCCATGAGCAACTGGGGCGTCGGGAGCCGCTCTCCGAGCGCGACATCATCACCTACCTCGCGCACAGCCGGGTCACCGAACAGCGCGCCTCCGAGCAGATGACGCTGTTGCGCAAGTACTTCGCCGACCACCCCGACGTCGGCCGGGCGGTGAAGATGATCTCGAACGACGAGGACAACCACCTGGCGTACTGCCACGAGGAGTTGCTCCGCTTCGCCCGCTTCGGGCACGGTCGTACGATCCAGCGCATCCTCCGCGAGTGCGCGCTCGCGGAGATCCGGGTGTACCGCGACGTCAGCCTCGCCGTGATGGATCACATGGGCCGCATCCTGCACTGGTCACGGGCCAGGGCGGCGGTGCTGGCCGCGGGGATCCACGGGGCCTACGCGTACGAACGGCTCGTGGGGTGGCGGCGCATGGTGAGTCTGGAGCCGCCCGAGCGGCGCGACGCGCTGGGCGGTCCCGCGGCACAGGCCCACGAGTTCGCCTGACCCGTCGTTCCGGGCCGCCCCGGGCCGAGTCGCACGGCGGCGCGTGGTCCGGGCGTCGCGCCCGGCCTCCGTCAGAGCCAGCCGCGGCGCTTGAACTGGCGGTACAGGCCGAAGACCACGGCGACCATCAGCAGGATCACCGCCGGATAGGCCCACACCCAGCGGAGCTCCGGCATGTGGTCGAAGTTCATGCCGTAGATGCCCGCCACCATCGTCGGTACGGCGGCCATCGCCGCCCACGCCGAGATCTTGCGCATGTCGTCGTTCTGCCGCACGCCCACCTGGGCCAGGTGCGCCGAGAGGATGTCCGAGAGCAGCCGGTCCAGCCCGTCCACGTACTCGTTGGCGCGCGTCAGATGGTCGCTCACGTCGCGGAAGAACGGCTGCGAGTGCTCGTGGACGAACGGCACCTCGGCGCTCGCCAGCCGGGCCATCGGGGCACTCAGCGGCCCGGCGGCCCGGCGGAACTCCATGATCTGCCGCTTGAACGTGTAGATGCGGGACGCGGTGTTCTTGGTGTCCACGGTGCCGGTGGGCGCGAACACCTCGGTCTCCAACTCCTCCAAGTCGTCCTGGAGCTCGCCGGCCACGTCGATGTAGTGGTCGACGACGGCGTCACTGATCGCGTACAGCACCGCGGTCGGCCCGTGCTTGAGCACCTCCGGCTCCGCCTCCAGACGGCGGCGCACCGCGGCGAGCGGCGCGCCCTCCCCGTGGCGGACCGTCACGACGAACGAATCGCCGATGAAGGCCACCAGTTCGTCGGTGGTGACCGTGTCGCTCAGGTGCTCGTACACCACTGGCTTGATGACCGCGAAGAGCGAGTCGTCGTACACCTCCAGCTTGGGCCGTTGGTGCGCGCTCAGGGCGTCCTCCACGGCCAGCGGATGGAGCCCGAACTCGCTGCTGACGCGTGCGACCTCCGTCTCCGTCGGCTCGTACAGCCCGATCCACAAGAACGCGTCACCGGTCGCCCGCGCCTCCGCGAGGGCGTCGGAGAGGTCGGCGGGGCCTTCGGTACGACGCCCGTCCCGGTAGATCGCACAGTCCACAATCACGGCGCGCATTCTTCCCTGCCGCGGTCCCCGGCGCACCCCACCGGCGACAGCGGCCTACGCTGGCCCGTATGCCCACCCTGATCCTCGTACGTCATGGACGCT
The DNA here is from genome assembly GCF_040643055.1 of Streptomyces sp. NPDC047515. Lineage (NCBI taxonomy): Bacteria > Bacillati > Actinomycetota > Actinomycetes > Kitasatosporales > Streptomycetaceae > Streptomyces > Streptomyces sp. NPDC047515. The sequence continues at coordinate 30,267 of NZ_JBEYTM010000019.1, read as the reverse complement.
CCACCGCCAACACGGCCGGGGTGCTCGCGGGCCGCACACCGGGTGTCGCGCTCGACGAGCGCGGAGCCGCACAGGCCGCGGCGCTCCCCGGGCGGCTGGCCGAGCTGCCCCTCGCCGCCGCCGTCAGCAGTCCCCTGCAGCGCTGCCGGGAGACCCTGCGGCCGCTCCTCGACGCCCGGCCGGAGCTGGTGCTGCACACCGAGGAGCGGATCAGCGAGTGCGACTACGGCGAATGGTCGGGACGCAAGCTGGCGGAGCTGACCGACGAACCGCTGATGAGCGTCGTGCAGCAGCACCCGTCGGCCGCGGCGTTCCCCGGCGGCGAGTCCATGCGCGCCATGCAGGCGCGTGCCGTGGACGCCGTACGGGACTGGAACGCGCGGATCGAGTCCGAGTACGGTGACGACGCCGTCTATGTGATGTGCTCGCACGGCGACATCATCAAGGCCCTCGTCGCCGACGCGCTCGGCATGCACCTCGACCTCTTCCAGCGGATCCACGCCGACCCCTGTTCGGTCACCGCGATCCGCTACACCAGGCTGCGCCCCTTCCTGCTGCGGCTCGGCGACACGGGGGATCTCGCCCCGCTGGCGCCGCGTGAGAGCACCGCCGGGGCGGAGCCGGGACGGCGTCCGGCGGCGGAGAGCGATGCGGACGCGGCGGTCGGGGGCGGCGCTGGGGCGCCGTGATCGCTTCGCGCAGTAGGGTGGACGCGCCGTAGGCGCCTTCCCCGGGGTGAATCCCCCGGACCCCGGCCGCCCTTCATCTGCCGTCAATTTTCAAGGGAGACAGGACGTGTCCCGTCAGGTGTTCCTCTACGACCCCCCGGACCGCTTCGTGGCCGGTACGGTCGGGTTGCCTGGACGTCGTACGTTCTTCCTGCAGGCATCCTCAGGCGGACGTGTCACCAGCGTGGCCCTGGAGAAGACTCAGGTCGCCGCGCTCGCCGAGCGCATCGACGAACTGCTCGACGAGGTGGTGCGGCGGACCGGCGGAAACTCTCCGGTGCCCGCCGTGGCACCCATGGACGTCACCGACACCGCCCCTCTCGACGTGCCTGTCGAGGAGGAGTTCAGGGTCGGCACGATGGCGCTCGCCTGGGACGGCGAGGAACAGCGCATGATCGTCGAGGCGCAGGCGCTGGTCGAGCTGGACGTGGACTCCGACGAGGATCTCGCGGAGGCCGAGGAGCGGCTGCTGCAGGACGAGGAGAACGGTCCGCCGATGCTCCGGGTCCGCCTCAGCGGTGCGCAGGCCCGTGCCTTCGCCAAGCGCGCCCTGGACGTCGTGAACGCCGGGCGCCCGCCGTGCCCGCTGTGCAGCCTGCCGCTCGACCCGGAAGGACACGTATGCCCGCGCCAGAACGGGTACCGTCGCGGAGCCTGACCGACACCGAGCCGGTTACCGTGCTCACGGTGCTCGCCGAGGGGCGGCTCACCGTGCGCGGCCAGATCCGCAGGGCGTCCAACGCGGTGCTCTACTGCACGGTCGCCCACGAGGGCGAGGAAGTGACCTGCGTCTACAAGCCCGTGGCGGGCGAACAGCCCCTGTGGGACTTCCCGGACGGCACGCTCGCCCAGCGCGAGGTGGCCGCGTACGAGATCTCCGAGGCGACCGGCTGGGGGCTCATACCGCCCACCGTGCTGCGGGACGGGCCGTACGGCGAGGGCATGTGCCAGCTGTGGATCGAAGCGGCCCCGCGGGACGACGGGCCGGACGAGGCCGGGGAGCCGCCGCTCCTCGCGCTCGTCGAGGACGAGGAGCCGGGGGAGGGCTGGAAGGCCGTCGCCCTCGCCCAGACCGGGGAGGGGAGGACGGCCCTGCTGGTGCACGCGGACGATCCGCGGCTGCGGCGGCTGGCGGTCCTCGACGCCGTCATCAACAACGGCGACCGCAAGGGCGGCCATCTGCTGCCAGCGCCCGGTGGCCGGCTCTACGGCATCGACCACGGCGTGACCTTCAACACCGACGACAAGCTGCGCACGCTGCTGTGGGGGTGGGCGGGGGAGCCGTTGACGGCCGAGGCCGTCGCCGTCGTGGACCGGCTGGGCGCGGAGCTGGCGCCCGGGACCTCGCTCGTCACCCGGCTGGGCGAGCTGATCACCGTCGTCGAGATCGAGGCGCTGCGGGGGCGCGTGGAGGCGCTGAAGGCGTCGGGAAGACATCCGGAGCCGAGCGGCGAATGGCCGTCGATCCCCTGGCCGCCGGTGTGAGGACAGCGGGCCGGTCCGGGGCCGGGGGAGCGGGCGTACGAGGCGGAGCCGCCGTACCCGAGACAGATGGACCCACGAAGCGCAAGACCGCCTCTTCGGCCAGGATCGGGTATCCGGTTCGTATCCGGAACATGCATCCGGTTACGCTCGTGGCATGCATGCCTGGCCCGCTTCTGAGGTCCCCGCCCTGCCTGGCAAGGGCCGCGACCTTCGGATCCACGACACCGCGACCGGCGGACGGATCACCCTTGACCCCGGTCCCGTCGCCCGCATCTACGTCTGCGGCATCACGCCGTACGACGCGACCCACATGGGTCACGCGGCGACCTACAACGCGTTCGACCTCGTTCAGCGCGTGTGGCTCGACACCAAGCGGCAGGTTCACTACGTCCAGAACGTGACGGACGTGGACGACCCCCTGCTGGAGCGGGCCGTGCGCGACGGCAAGGACTGGACCGAGCTCGCCGAGCGCGAGACGGCCCTGTTCCGCGAGGACATGACCGCCCTGCGCATGCTCCCGCCGAAGCACTACATCGGTGCCGTGGAGGCGATACCGGGCATCGTCCCGCTCGTCGAACGGCTCCGGGACGCCGGCGCCGCCTACGAGCTCGACGGGGACGTGTACTTCTCCGTCGAGACCGACCCGCACTTCGGCGGGGTCTCCCACCTCGACGCCGAGGCGATGCGGCTGCTCTCCGCCGAGCGCGGTGGCGATCCGGAGCGCCCCGGCAAGAAGAACCCGCTCGACCCGATGCTCTGGATGACCGCCCGTGAGGGCGAGCCGAGCTGGGACGGGGCTTCGCTCGGCCCCGGCCGGCCCGGCTGGCACATCGAGTGCGTCGCCATCGCCCTGGACCACCTCGGCATGGGCTTCGACGTCCAGGGAGGCGGGTCCGACCTGGCCTTCCCGCACCATGAGATGGGTGCCTCGCACGCCCAGGTGCTGACCGGCGAATACCCGTTCGCCCAGGCGTACGTGCACGCCGGAATGGTCGCCCTGGACGGCGAGAAGATGTCCAAGTCCAGGGGCAACCTGGTCTTCGTCTCGAAGCTGCGCCGCGCGGGCGTGGATCCGGCGGCGATCCGCCTCGCCCTGCTGTCGCACCACTACCGGTCCGACTGGGAGTGGACCGACCAGGTGCTCGCCGATGCCGTCGAGCGGCTCGGACGGTGGCGCTCCGCCGTCTCCCGGCCCGACGGACTGCCCGCCGAGGCCCTCGTCGAGGAGGTCCGTGAGGTCCTCGCCGACGACCTGGACGCACCGGCCGCCCTGGCCGCCGTGGACCGCTGGGCCGAGCGCCAGAACGCCGAGGGCGGTACGGACGAGGGCGCACCGGGCCTCGTCTCGCGCACCGTCGACGCGTTGCTGGGTGTCGCACTGTAGTGCCGCGCGCGGTGACATTCCGCTGATCGTCATCCGATGAGCCGGCCTTGGACTTCTCGACGAAGTTCAGGGCCGGTTCCGTTTTGTCCATGGTCAAGTGCTCGATGTTGCGCTAAAAGCGCTCTATGCAATCATCAACGAGCATCAGAACGGCGGCAGTTGCAGCCTTGCTGGGGCTGCTCGCCGTCTTCGCGGGGCCCGGTGCCGCCCAGGCCGGCGCCGCCGAACCGGACAGCACCACGGTCGGCGACCTCACCGGATTCTCCGCCGACGGTCCCGTCTACCGCTTGAGGGCCGGCGCCGCCGAGGCCCGGGTCAGCTTCGTCTCCGCCGAGACCTTCCGAATCGAACTCGCCCCGGACGGCACGTTCTCCGACCCGGCCGGCGACGACATCGTCCTGCCGCAGGGCGCCCCGCCGCACACCCGGTGGAAGGAGCGGGACGACCGCTACGAACTCTCCACCGGCAGCGTCACCCTGCGCGCCTACAAGTCACCCCTGCGCTTCGCGCTGTACCGCGCGGACGGCACCCGGGTCTGGTCCGAGGCCAAGGGGTTGAGCTGGGACGGGAAGCAGACCACCCAGACCCTGGACCGCGGCGCCGACGAGCAGTTCTACGGCGCCGGGATGCAGAACGGACGCGGCAACACCTCGCACCGCGACAAGACCGTCGAGGTCGGCGTCGACTACAACTGGGACGACGGCGGCCATCCCAACTCGGTGCCGTTCTACCTCTCCTCGGCGGGGTACGGCGTCTTCCGCAACACCTACGCGCCGAACACGTACGCCTTCACCGACCCGGTGACCACCACGGCGAAGGAGAAGCGTTTCGACGCCTACTACTTCGCGGGCGACAGCGCCAAGGACGTCATCGGCCAGTATACGAAGCTCACCGGCAAGCCCTTCCTGCCGCCCGTGTACGGCATGGAGATCGGCGACGCCGACTGCTACCTGCACAATGCCAACCGCGGTGAGCGCCACACCCTGGACTCCCTGAAGGTCGCCGACGGCTACGTCGAGCACGACATGCCGAACGGCTGGATGCTCGTCAACGACGGCTACGGCTGCGGACACGAGAACCTCGGCGAGACCGCCAAGGGTCTCCAGGACCGCGGCATGCAGCTCGGGCTGTGGACGCAGGACGGCATTGCGAAGATCGCCGACCAGGTCAAGGCGGGCCAGCGGGTCGCGAAGCTCGATGTCGCCTGGATCGGCGAGGGCTACAAGTTCGCGCTCGACGGCTGCAAGGACGCGTACCAGGGCATCGAGGACAACAGCGACGCCCGCGGCTTCACCTACGCCCCGGAGAGCTGGTCGGGCGCCCAGCGCTGCGGCGTCCAGTGGTCCGGCGACCAGTACGGCACCTGGGACTACATCCGCTGGCAGATCCCGACCTACGCGGGCGCCACGATGTCCGGTCTCGCCTACACCACCGGCGACGTCGACGGCATCTTCGGCGGCAGCGCCAAGACGTACACCCGTGACCTCCAGTGGAAGATGTTCCTCGGTACCACGATGACCATGGACGGCTGGGCGGCCAGCGACAAGCAGCCCTTCCGGTACGGCGAGCCGTACACCTCCATCAACCGCGACTACCTCAAGCTCAAGGAGTCGCTGCTTCCCTACCAGTACTCCTACGCGCACGAGGCGACGAAGACCGGCGTCGGCATGGTCCGGCCCCTGGTCCTCGAATACCCGGACGACCCGAAGGCGGCGACGGACGCGGCGAAGTACGAGTTCATGTCCGGCGAGGACTTCCTCGTCGCGCCCGTCTACCAGGACAGCACCGAGCGCGGCGGCATCTATCTGCCGAAGGGCACCTGGACCGACTACTGGAGCGGTCGCACCTACGAGGGGCCGACCACCCTCGACCACTACAGTGCTCCGCTCGACACCCTGCCGCTGTTCGTCAAGGGCGGTGCCAGTGTGCCGATGTGGCCGGGGATCCGTTCGTACCGGGACCGCACCGCCGACTCGCCGCTCGCCTGGGACATCTACCCGCAGGGCACGTCGTCCTTCACGCTGTACGAGGACGACGGCGTCACCCGGCAGCACCGCGACGGCAAGTACGCCACGCAGACCGCCGAGGTGAAGGCGCCGCTCCGGGGCGCGGGCGACGTCACCGTGCGGATCGGCGCGAGCCAGGGGAAGTTCACCGGCAAGCAGCGCACCCGCCCGTACGAGTTCAGCGTGCACACCGGCTCCGCGCCGAGCGCGGTCCAGCTCGACGGCAAGCTGCCCCGGCTGACTTCGGCGGCCGCGTACAAGGCGGCGAAGCAGGGCTGGTGGTACGACCAGGACGACCGCGGCGGCGTCGTGAAGATCAAGACCCTGCCGCTCTCCACCGACAAGAAGTTCTCCGTGAAGCTGCTGAGGACGAGCTCGGTCGGCGGGCGGAACGCCGCGACCACGGCCCGCGTCTCCGCGCCGGCCGGGCAGGAGATCGGCGCCGGGACCGAGGGCACCGTCGCCGTCGATGTCACCGCGGGCGACGCAGATGTCACGGACGCCGCCGTCACCCTGGACGTTCCGGAGGGCTGGCAGGTCGCGCGGCCCGCGACCGTGGACCGGATCCCGGCGGGCACCACCCGGCGGGTCGAGGTGTCCATCACCCCGGCGAAGGACGCCACGGCGGGGGAGGCGCGGCTCACCGCCCTCGCCCGCTACCGGGCGGCCGGCGAATCCCGGACCACCGTCCAGCGGTTCGCGGCCGGAGTGATGCCACCGCCGCCCACCGGTGAGGCCTGGGCGAGCGATCTGGTGTGGCTGAAGTCCGTCAACGGCTACGGCCCCGCCGAGCGGGACCGCAGCAACGGCGAGTCCGGCGCGGCCGACGGACACCGGCTGACCCTCGCGGGCAAGACGTACGAGAAGGGCATCGGCACCCATGCTGACTCCGACATCGAGGTCTACCTCGGCGGCCGATGCACCGCCTTCACCGCGGACGTCGGGATCGACGACGAGATCAACGGCTACGGCGAAGTGGCGTTCTCCGTCGAGGCGGACGGCAAGGTCCTGTGGACCTCACCGAAGGTGACCGGGGCATCGGCGACCGTACCGGTCGAGGTGAAGCTCGACGGTGCGCGCCATGTACACCTGAAGGTCACGGACACCAACGGGTCCAAGACAGGTGACCACGGGGACTGGGCCGCGGCGCGGTTCATCTGCTCCTGAACGACCGGTGTGGCCGAACGACCCGCACAGCACAGGAGCGCCGGGCGTGTGTCCGCCCGGCGCTCCACCGGTCCCGTCAGTCCTTCGAGGAGTCCTCCGGATCCTCAGGGTTCCCGTCGTCGCCGTCGCCGTCGTCGTCCTCCTTGTCGGCCACCTGCCGTCGGCCGGGGCCGCCCGTGGGCGGCGATCCGGGACCGGCGTCGCCGTCGGCATCCGGCCGGACCGGCTTCGGCGGGCGGGTGCGGCCGCTGGAGGTGTCGCGCAGATAGGAGGCGTCCCCGCTCTCCGTCGCGTGCCCGCCGGGCGACTGTCCCGGACCGACATCCCTGCGGCGCAGATAGCGCTCGAACTCCCGGGCGATGGCCTCGCCGCTCGCCTCGGGAAGCTCCGCGGTGTCCCGGGCCTCTTCCAGCGTCTGCACGTATTCCGCCACTTCGCTGTCCTCGGCGGCCAGTTGGTCGACACCGAGCTGCCAGGCGCGGGCGTCCTCCGGCAGTTCGCCCAGCGGGATACGCAGACCGATGAGGTCCTCCAGGCGGTTCAGCAGCGCGAGCGTCGCCTTCGGGTTGGGCGGCTGCGACACGTAGTGCGGCACCGCCGCCCACAGACTCACCGCGGGCACGCCCGCGTGCGTGCATGCCTCCTGGAGGACGCCGACGATCCCCGTCGGACCCTCGTACCTGGTCTCCTCCAGGTCCATGGTCCGCGCCAGATCCGGGTCGGAGGTCACCCCGCTGACCGGCACCGGGCGGGTGTGCGGGGTGTCGCCCAGCAGCGCGCCCAGGATCACCACCATCTCCACGCCCAGTTCATGGGCGAAGCCCAGGAGCTCGTTGCAGAACGAGCGCCAGCGCATGGACGGCTCGATACCTCGGACCAGGACGAGGTCGCGGGGCTTCTCCCCGCCGATACGGACCACGGAGAGGCGGGTGGTCGGCCAGGTGATCTTGCGGACCCCGCCGTCCAGCCAGACCGTCGGCCGGTTGACCTGGAAGTCGTAGTAGTCCTCGGCGTCCAGCGCCGCGAAGACCTCGCCCTTCCACTCCCGGTCCAGGTGCGCGACCGCCGTGGAGGCGGCGTCACCCGCGTCGTTCCACCCCTCGAACGCGGCCACCATGACCGGGTCGATCAGCTCGGGAACCCCCTCGAGCTCGATCACCCAGGCCTCCTTCCGAAGTTCCCTTGCGTACGAACCAACCTTACGGCTTCCGGCCACTCCCGCCGCAGCCCCTGCGCACAGCCGGGTGAACCTGCTCCACGAGAGTGCATCACCGGTCGAATCAGGGCATGGTCCCTGGATACATCCGAGCTGTGTTCGGTCAATTTCGTACCGGCCCTGGACGTTGGGGCCTTCATGACGCTATACATCGGATGACCAGAACAGAGGTCCGATGTTATTCCCCTGGGGGCGCACATGAGTCAGACCGTCACGGATTTCGAGGTCCACGACATCCGTTTTCCGACCTCGGAACAACTGGACGGCTCGGACGCCATGAACCCCGATCCCGACTATTCGGCCGCCTACGTCGTGCTGCGTACCGAACCCCTTCACGACGGCACGGTCTTCGAGGGACATGGCTTCTGCTTCACCATCGGGCGCGGCAACGAGGTGATGGCCGCCGCCATCGAGGCGCTGCGGCCGTACGTGGTCGGGCGTCCGGCACCGCGCACCGCGGCCGACCTCGCGGCCCTGCACCGCGAGCTCACCCATGACTCCCAACTGCGCTGGCTCGGCCCCGAGAAGGGCGTGATGCACATGGCGGCCGGCGCGGTCGTCAACGCGGCCTGGGACCTCGCGGCGAAGCAGGCGGGCCGGCCCGTCTGGCAGTTCCTGGCCGAGATGACGCCCGAGGAGCTCGTCTCCCTCGTCGACTTCCGCTACCTCACCGACGCGCTCACCCCCGATGAGGCCCTCGCGATCCTGCGCGCCGCCGAACCGGGCCGGGCCGAGCGCGCCGAGCGGCTGCGCGCCGAGGGCTACCCGGCGTACACCACCTCGCCCGGCTGGCTGGGATACACCGACGAGAAGCTGGTCAGGCTGGCGAAGGAGGCCGTCGCCGACGGCTTCACCCAGATCAAGCTGAAGGTCGGCGGCGATCTCGGCGACGACGTCCGCAGACTCGCCCTGGCCCGCGAGGCCGTCGGGCCCGACGTCCGGATCGCGGTCGACGCCAACCAGCGCTGGGACGTCGCCGACGCGGTGGAGTGGATGACCGCGCTCGCGCCCTACGAGCCGCACTGGATCGAGGAGCCGACCAGCCCCGACGACGTCCTCGGCCACGCCGCCGTCCGCGCCGGGCAGCCGGTGAAGGTCGCCACCGGCGAACACGTCGCCAACCGCGTCGTGTTCAAGCAGCTGCTGCAGGCCGGGGCCGTCGACTTCGTCCAGATCGACGCGGCACGGGTCGCCGGCGTCAACGAGAACCTCGCGATCCTGCTGCTCGCCGCCAAGTACGGCGTGCCGGTCTGCCCGCACGCGGGCGGTGTCGGGCTGTGCGAGCTGGTCCAGCACCTTTCGATGTTCGACTATGTGGCGGTCTCGGGAAGTTGGGAGAACCGTGTGATCGAGTACGTGGACCATCTCCACGAACACTTCGCCGACCCCACTGTGATCGAGTCCGGCCGTTACGCCGCCCCGAGCTCCCCGGGCTTCTCCGCCCGGATGCTCCCCGAGTCGATCGCCGCACACCGCTATCCGGAGGGCCCCGTATGGCAGGCCCGCCGCACCACCGAGGAGGCTGCCCGATGACCGGCACAAGCGACTTCGAGGGAATGAACGCCCTGGTGACGGGTGGTGCCTCCGGCATCGGCGCCGCTGTCGCGACCATGCTCCTGGCGCGTGGCGCGCGGGTGGCCGTACTCGACCGGGAGACCTCGGGCGCCCCCGAGGGCGTGCTGGCCGTCGAGGCGGACGTCACCGACGACGACGCCGTGCGCGAGGCGGTCGACCGGGCCGCCGCCGAACTGGGCGGCCTGCACACGCTCGTGTCCAACGCGGGCATCGGTTCCATCGGCACGGTCGAGGACAACGCCGACGAGGAGTGGACCCGGGTCCTGGACATCAACGTCCTCGGCATGGTCCGCACCGCCCGGCACGCCCTGCCCCATCTGCGGCGTGCGGCCGCCGAACGCCCCGGCGCGGTCTCGATCACCCAGACCTGCTCGATCGCCGCGACCGCCGGGCTGCCGCAGCGCGCCCTGTACAGCGCGAGCAAGGGCGCGGTCCTCTCGCTGACCCTCGCGATGGCCGCCGACCACGTCCGCGAGGGCGTCCGGGTCAACTGCGTCAACCCGGGCACGGCGGACACCCCGTGGATCGGCCGGCTGGTGGGCCAGGCCGACGACCCGGCCGCCGAGCGTGCGGCGCTGGACGCCCGCCAGCCGCTGGGACGGCTGGTCTCCGCCGACGAGGTGGCCGCCGCGATCGTCTATCTCGCCAGTCCCGCCGCCGCCTCGGTCACCGGCACGGCACTGGCCGTCGACGGAGGCATGCAGGGACTGCGCCTGCGCCCCGCCAAGAGCTGATCGAGGCCGCGCGGTCCCGGGCCTGTCCGGCCCTGATCCGCCGGACGGGCCCGAGCCGCACCACCGGACCGTGCCCCCGCGCACCACGCACCGCCGCTTTGCCCACAGAGCTCCGAGCCGGTACTCCACAAAGGACGGGACACCAATGAGAGTGCGTACGACGAGTGCGGCAGCCTGCGCCGTACTGCTGGCCGTCACTGCCCTCGCGGGCTGCAACCGCGAATCCACCACTGACGGCGCGGGCGGCGGAAAGGTCGGGATCGACCTGCCGCGCAGCGACAGCGACTTCTGGAACTCGTACCAGAACTACGTGGAGAAGGGGGTCAAGGCGGGCGAGGTCAAGGCGCTGCCGCTGACCAACTCGCAGAACGACATCGGCAAGCTGGTCGCCAACGTCCAGACCTTCACCGACCAGGGTGCCAAGGCCGTCGTGATGGCGCCCCAGGACACCGGCGCGATAGCCGAGTCGCTCAACACGCTGAACGAGAAGAAGATCCCGGTCATCAGCGTCGACACCCGCCCCGACAAGGGCAACATCTACATGGTGGTGCGGGCCGACAACAAGGCCTACGGGGCCAACGCCTGCAAGTACCTCGGCGAGCAGCTGAAGGGCAAGGGCAAGGTCGTCGAGTTCCAGGGCGACCTCTCCTCCATCAACGGCCGGGACCGGTCCGAGGCGTTCAAGGCCTGCATGGACAAGGACTTCCCTGGCATCAAGGTCTTCGAGCTGGCCACCGACTGGAAGGGCGACGTCGCCTCCGCCAAGCTCCAGGCCACCCTGACCGCCAACCCCGACATCAACGGCATCTACATGCAGGCCGGCGGTGTCTTCCTGCAGCCCACCCTCGCGCTCCTGGAGCAGAAGAAGCTGCTGAAGCCGGCCGGTACGCCGGGCCACATCACGATCATCTCCAACGACGGCATTCCGGAGGAGTTCGACGCCATCAAGGCCGGGAAGATCGACGCCACGATCTCCCAGCCCGCCGACCTGTACGCGAAGTACGCGCTGTACTACGCCAAGGCGGCGCTGGACGGGAAGACCTTCAAGGTGGGCCCGACCGACCACGACTCGAACATCATCAAGATTCCCAATGGCTTCGAGGACCAGCTTCCCGCGCCCCTGGTGACCAAGGACAACGTGGACGACCCGAAGCTGTGGGCCAATCAGCTAGAGAAGAAGAGCTAGCCGTGACTCCTCCCTCTCGTTGCCGAGAGGGCTTCCCTCTCGGCAACGAAGAGCCGAGACGCGGCCAAGCCCTGACCGCCGCCCGAGGGCAGGGCACCGACATTACTACAGCGCTTCGCTGAGAAGGGGTCTGATGGAAAAGGCACCACCTGCCGTACAGGCGGAAGGCATCGTCAAACGCTTCGGGCCCACCGTGGCGCTCGACGGGGTCCGGCTCACCGTGCGGCCCGGTGAGTCCCACGCCCTCGTCGGCCGCAACGGCGCGGGCAAGTCGACGCTGGTCAGCGTCCTGACCGGGCTCCACAAGGCGGACGCGGGCACGGTCGCGTTCGGCGGGGAGCCCGCGCCCGCCTTCGGGGACACCACGGCCTGGCAGTCGAAGGTCGCCTGCGTCTACCAGAAGTCCATGGTCGTCCCCGATCTGACCGTCGCCGAGAACCTCTTCCTCAACCGATTCGACGACAACTCCCGCTGGATCAGCTGGGGAAGGCTGCGCAGGCGCGCGGAGCGGCTCCTCGCCGACTACGGCGTCCAGGTCGACCCCGCCACCCGGGCGCGCGATCTCGCCGTGGAGCAGCGGCAGTTCGTCGAGATCGCGCGGGCGCTGTCCTTCGGTGCCCGGCTGATCATCCTGGACGAGCCGACCGCCCAGCTCGATGCCCGCGGCATCGGGCGGCTCTTCGACAAGCTCAGGGAACTGCAGAGCCAGGGAGTGGCGTTCCTCTTCATCTCCCACCATCTGCAGGAAGTGTACGAACTGTGCACGGCGGTCACCGTCTACCGCGACGCCCGCCATGTACTGACCGCCCCGGTGGCCGACATCGCCAAGGCCGAACTGGTGGCGGCGATGACCGGCGAGCAGTCCGCCGGCGCCACCGCCTGGCACGCGGGCGCCGACGGCGCGGCGGTACGGGACCAGTCTGCCGCTCCGGTCCTGCGTACCGAAGGGCTCACCCTGGAGGGCCAGTTCGAGCCACTGGACCTGGAGGTCCGTCCCGGTGAGGTGCTGGGCCTCGCCGGCTCCGCGGCCAGCGGCAACACGGCCCTGGGCGAGGCGCTGGCCGGCATGCGCAAGGCGGGCGGGGGCACGGTCTCCGTGCACGGCAGGACCGTGCGATCGGGCAGCGTGCCGCACGCGCTGGACGCCGGGATCGGCTACATCCCAGAGGACCGGCACGACCAGGGCCTCGTACTGGACCGCAGCGTCGCCGAGAACGCCACCCTCACGGTCACCGACCAGCTCGGTCCCTGGGGGAGCGTACTGCCCTCCCGCACCAGGGAGTTCGCACGGTCGATGATCGCCTCGCTGGACATCAAGACACAGGGGCCCGAGCAGCCCGTCTCCGGGCTCTCCGGCGGCAACCAGCAGAAGGTGGTGGTCGCCCGCGCGCTGGCCCGCAAGCCCAGCGTGCTGGTGGCGGTGCGCCCCACCGCGGGTGTGGACGTCAAGTCCAAGGACTCGCTGCTCGGAGTCGTACGGCGGGTGGCCGACGAGGGCAACGCCGCAGTGATCATCTCGGACGAACTGGACGATCTGCGGGTCTGTGACCGGGTGCTCGCCCTGTTCCACGGGCGCGTGGTCGCCACGTTCGCAAGCGGGTGGACCGACGGGGAACTCGTCGCCGCCATGGAAGGTGTGGGGGAAAGGGAATGACCGGCACGGTACGGCCCCCGGCGGCCGACGACATCGACGGAGGGCTGAAGGGCTCTCTGACGGGCGAGAGCCCGCTGGACCGGCTGAAGCTGATCCGGTGGAGCGACTTCTCCCTGGTACCGGTGATCCTGGTGCTGATGGTGATCGGGTTCATCGTCTCGCCGGTGTTCCTGACCTCCGAGAACCTGATCAGCGTCGTCCAGCAGTCCTCGGAGCTCAGCCTGCTGGTCCTGGGCCAGGCGCTGATCCTGATCTGCGGACGGATGGACCTGTCGCTGGAGTCGACGATCGGCATCGCACCGGTCGTCGCGATGTGGCTGGTCCTGCCCGCCGAGGGCGGCCGCTTCGCGGGCCTGGGCCTGCTGCCCACCTGGTCGGCGATCCCGCTCTGTCTGCTGGTGGGCCTCGCCATCGGGGCGGTCAACGGCTTCCTGATGCTGAAGCTGCGGGTCAACGGCTTCATCGCCACGCTCGGCATGCTCACCATGCTGCGCGGCCTCCACATCGGCATCACCGAGGGCAAGTCCATCACCGACGTCCCGGAGTCCTTCCGCTACCTCGGCAAGAGCGAGTGGCTCGGCGCGCCGGCCGCCGTCTGGATCTGCCTGGCTCTGTTCGCCGTGGGCGGCGCCGCGCTGGCCTGGCTGCGTCACGGCCGCTCGCTGTACGCCATCGGCGGCAATCCGGAGGCCGCGCGCGCGGCGGGCATCCGGGTGGACCGGGTCACCTGGATCGTGCTCGCCATCGGCGGCCTGCTGGCGGCCTTCGCGGGCGTCCTCTACACCGGCCACTACGGATCGGTCGCCGCGACCCAGGGCAACGGCTGGATCTTCCAGGTGTTCGCCGCGGCGGTGATCGGCGGCATCAGCCTCAAGGGCGGCCGCGGCACCCTGTTCGGCGCGCTGACCGGCGTACTGACGCTTCAGCTGGTGGTCAATGTGATGACCCTCGGCGGTGTCCCGGCGCTCTGGAACCAGTTCCTCAACGGCGCGATCATCATCGTCGCCCTGGTCATCTCCCGTTTCGCGAGCGGCGAGAAGCAGGACTGAACCCGTTCTCGCAGACGCCGGCGGGGCTGATTCCTCGGCCCCGCCGGTGTCCGACGTGCGGGGCCCGGTGCGGAGCCCCGGTCACCCACCCGCCGTGCGCTACAGCGTCGACCGCAGCCACTGCTCGACGCTCGCCACGTGTACCGTCGCCCAGGCGCGCGCCGCCTCCGCGTCCCGGTCCCGCAGGGCCGAGACGATCGCCCGGTGCTCGTGGAGCGTGCGGCTGACCGCGTCCTCCTGCGTCAGACCTCGCCAGACCCGCGCCCGCGTCGTCGGCCCCGAGAGCCCGTCGAGCAGCGAGCAGAGCACCGAATTCCCGGACGACTGCACGATGCCGCGGTGGAACTCCAGGTCGCAGGCGACCAGCTCCTCCACCGAGGGCTGCCCACCGAGGGCGTCCAACTGGGAGCTGAGCACGTCCAGTTGGGCCTCGCTGATCCGGGTGGCCGCCATGGCCGTCGCGGCCGGTTCCAGGATCCGGCGGACCGCGAGGAATTCGAGCACCGTGTCGTCGCGGTGGAAGTCCACCACGAAGCTCAGTGCCTCCAGCAGCAACTGCGGATCGAGGCTGGTCACATACGTGCCGTCGCCCTGCCGCACATCGAGGATGCGGATCAGCGACAGGGCGCGCACCGCCTCCCGCAGGGAATTGCGGGAGAGCCCCAACTCCGCTGCGAGTTCGCTCTCCTTGGGGAGCCGGTCGCCGGGCCGTAGCGCGCCCGAGACGATCATTCCCTTGATCTTCTCGATCGCCTCGTCGGTGACAGCCATGACGGTCCTCCTGGATCCGGACGGGAATCAGACATCCGATGTCTCTCCTCATTATGCGGGTCGGGAGAGCCGGATGAGCCAGGTCTGCCGCAGGTCGTCGCGGGCACGCGCCGGCCGGGCGGCCGTCGGGGCCGGCCGGCCAGTCCCAGAGCGCCGACGGGGCCTGACGCCGCACCACCGGAGCGATCTCCTCGGCGAACCGCTGCAGCGATTCGATCTGCTCGGGCCCGAAGCCGTCCACGGTGATCGACTGGAGGTCGTGCCCGTACACCTCGTGCCGGCCGAGGATCTTGTCGATGATCTGCTGCGGGCTGCCGATCAGCTGGGGCCCGTCCGCGACGGCCTCCTCGATGGTCCGGAACGGTGTGTTGTAGCCGGCCCATCGAGTACGCGTCGAAGCCCAGCCGCTCCGCGACGACCCCGGTTTCGATCACCTCCCCGAACCGGTCGGCGGGGGAGGGGAGCCGGTGGTCGAGCGGGTGCGGGGCGTGGCCGTGAGGGAGAGCACGGAAAACTTCATGGCTCACCTGTCCCCGTGCCGTATTGCACCCGTATGGCAGCCGTGTGGCGCGTTCACCGCACTGCGGGCCGCCGGACGTGCGGACGGGGCGGCTCCCCCGTGGCAGCCGCCCCGTCCGATCCGTCCGGCCCCGTCAGCTCCGGTCGCCGAGCATGGACTCGACACCGGTCCGGATCTCGTCCGTCGCCAGGCCCCGGATCGTCAGCGTCGTCCGGCGGCGCAGCACGTCGTCCGCCGTCTCGGCCCACTCGTGATCACGCGCGTAGGCGACCTGCGCCCAGATCTCCGGCGCGTCCGGGTGGATGCGCTCGGCCAGCGCCGGGTTCTCGTTCGCCAGCCGTGCGATGTCGAAGGAGAGCGAGCCGTAGTGCGTGGCGAGGTGCCGCGCCGTGTCGGCCGCCATCCGCGGGCCCGGCGCACCGCCGTCGATCAGCAGCCGGTGCGCCACCGCGTTCGGGTTGGCGATGCCGGGCAGCGGGAGCTTCTTCGGCAGCTGGGAGATCGGCTCCATGTCGTCCGCCAGGGGGTGCCCGGGGAGCGCGGCCAGCTTGTTCATCACCGTACGGCCGATGTGGCGGAAGGTCGTCCACTTGCCGCCCGCGACCGACAGCATGCCGCCGCGCCCTTCCGTCACGACCGTCTCGCGCTTGGCCTTGGACGTGTCGCCGGGACCGCCCGGCAGCACCCGCAGGCCCGCGAAGGAGTAGGTGATCAGATCGCGCGACAGCTGCTGGTCCCTGACGGAGAAGGCGGCCTCGTCCAGGATCTGCGCGGTGTCCTTCTCGGTGACCGCGACGTCCGCCGGATCGCCCTCGTACTCCTCGTCCGTCGTGCCGAGCAGCAGCATGTCCTCCCAGGGCAGGGCGAACGTGATCCGGTACTTGTCGATCGGGGTGGCCAGCGCGGCCTTCCAGGGGCTGGTGCGCTTGAGTACCAGGTGCGCGCCCTTGGACAGCCGGATCGAGGGCGCCGCGTTCGGGTCCTCCATCCTGCGCAGGTGATCGACCCACGGACCGGTGGCGTTCAGCACGAGCCGGGCGTCGACGCCGAACTCCGTGCCGTCCGTGCGGTCCTCCAGGTCGGCGCCCGTCACCCGGCCCTTGGTGAACCGCAGCCCGGTCACCGCCGCGTGGTTGAGGACGACCGCGCCCGCGTCGACCGCCGCGCGGACCGTCATCAGCGCCATCCGGGCATCGTTCATCTGGTCGTCGCCGTAGACCGCGACGGCCTTCAGGTTGTCCGTACGCAGCTCCGGCACATCGCGCTGCGCCTTCGCCGGGCTGATCACGTGCCCGACCCCGTCACCGAACGCGGAGAGCGCCGAGTACGCGAACACACCCGCACCGAGCTTGGCCGCGCCGTGCGGTCCGCCCTTGTAGACCGGCAGGTAGAAGGTGAGCGGATTGGCCAGGTGGGGAGCCACCTGACGGGACACCGCACGGCGCTCGAAGTGGTTCTCCGCGACCAGCTTCACCGCACCGGTCTGCAGGTAGCGCAGACCGCCGTGGAGCAGCTTGGAGGAGGCGGAGGACGTGGCACCGGCGAAGTCGCCGGCGTCCACCAGGGCCACCCGCAGCCCGGACTGCGCGGCGTGCCAGGCGGTGGAGATGCCCAGGATGCCGCCACCGATCACCAGGAGGTCGTACGCCGCCTTGGACAGCTGCTCCCGAGTCTCGGCGCGGCTCGGAAGGGAGCCGGAGGCCGGGTGTGTCCCGAGTGCCGGGACGCTCTGCAGGGTGGTCATGGTGATTACTCCTCGTCTTCGAGCCAGCCCATGGTCCGTTCCACGGCCTTGAGCCAGCTCTTGTACTCGCGGTCGCGGGTGTCCGCGGCCATGCGGGGTGTCCACTCGGCGGCCCGGCGCCAGTTGGCGCGCAGCGCGTCGGTGTCCGGCCAGAAGCCGACGGCCAGACCGGCGGCGTAGGCGGCGCCGAGGCAGGTCGTCTCGGCGACCATGGGCCGCACCACGGGTGCGTCCAGGAAGTCGGCGAGCGTCTGCATCAGCAAGTTGTTGGAGGTCATGCCGCCGTCGACCTTGAGGGCGGCGAGCTCGACACCGGAGTCCTTCGTCATGGCGTCGGTGATCTCACGGGTCTGCCAGGCGGTGGCCTCCAGGACGGCGCGGGCGATGTGCGCCTTGGTGACGTACCTGGTCAGACCGGCGATGACGCCACGGGCGTCGGAGCGCCAGTAGGGGGCGAACAGACCGGAGAACGCGGGCACGAAGTACGCGCCGCCGTTGTCCTCGACCGAGGAGGCCAGTGTCTCGATCTCGGCCGCGGACTTGATCAGACCCATCTGGTCGCGCATCCACTGCACCAGCGAGCCGGTGACGGCGATGGAGCCCTCCAGGGCGTAGACCGGCTTCTGGTCGCCGATCCGGTACCCGACGGTCGTCAGCAGTCCGTTGTACGAGTTGACGGGCGTCTCACCGGTGTTCATGAGCATGAAGGTGCCGGTGCCGTACGTGGACTTGGCCTCGCCCTCGGAGAAGCAGGTCTGGCCGAAGAGGGCCGCCTGCTGGTCGCCGAGAGCGGAGGCGACCGGGACACCGGCCAGGACGCCGCCCTTGGCGGTGCCGTACACCTCGGCGGAGGAGCGGATCTCGGGCAGCACGGCCGCCGGAATCTCCATGGAGGCGAGGATCTTGTCGTCCCAGGTCATGGAGTGCAGGTTCATCAGGAGGGTGCGCGAGGCGTTGGTGACGTCGGTGACATGGACGCCGCCGTCGGTGCCGCCGGTCAGGTTCCAGATGACCCAGGAGTCCATGGTGCCGAAGAGGATGTCGCCGCGCTCGGCGCGCTCGCGCAGGCCCTCGACGTTGTCGAGCAGCCAGCGGACCTTGGGGCCCGCGAAGTACGAGGCGAGCGGCAGACCGGTCTCGCGGCGGAAGCGGTCCTGGCCCACGTTGCGGCCGAGCTCCTTGCAGAGCGCGTCGGTGCGGGTGTCCTGCCAGACCAGGGCGTTGTGGACGGGCTCACCGGTGTTCTTGTCCCACAGCAGCGTGGTCTCGCGCTGGTTGGTGATGCCGATCGCCTTCACGTCGGCGGCGGTGATGCCCGCCTTGACGACGGCGCCGGCGACGACCTCCTGGACGTTCTCCCAGATCTCGGTCGCGTTGTGCTCGACCCAGCCCGGCTTGGGGAAGATCTGTTCGTGTTCCTTCTGGTCGACGGAGACGATCCGGCCGTCCTTGTCGAAGACGATGCAGCGGCTGGAGGTGGTGCCCTGGTCGATGGCCGCGATGAACGGGCCGGTGGTGTGTGCGTCGGTCACGGTGTGCTCCCGGAAGTCTGTGTGGTCTGGAGGGTCACGGCTCTGTGCGTCACGGCTCAGGCGAAGGCGACGTTGTAGAGCCCGCCCGCGATCGCGCCGCCGATGAGCGGTCCGACGACCGGGATCCAGGCGTAGCCCCAGTCGGAACCGCCCTTGTTCGGCAGCGGCAGCAGCGCGTGCACGATACGCGGACCGAGGTCGCGAACCGGGTTGATCGCGTAACCCGTCGGGCCGCCGAGCGAGAGACCGATACCGACGACGACGAGAGCGGTGACCATGGCGCCGAGCGTGCCGAGGCCGTTTCCGTCGTTGTTGAGGCCCTGGGTGAGGATCGCCAGGACGAGCACGACGGTGGCGATGACCTCGGTGGCGAGGTTCTGCACGGCGTTGCGGATCTCGGGGCCGGTGGAGAAGACGCCGAGGACCGGGCCCGCCTTCGGAGCGGCGGCCTGGTCGACCATGGCCTCTTCACCCGACTGGGCGCCCGTGATCTCCGGATCGGTGAGATGCGCCCGGAACTGCCCGTAGTACGTCAGCCAGACCAGCACCGCGCCGATCATCGCGCCGAGCAGCTGGGAGCCGAGGTACAGCGGTACGTCGCTCCACTTGGTGCCGCCCTCGATCGCGAGAGCGATCGTGACCGCCGGGTTGAGATGCGCGCCGGAAACGCCACCGGCCAGATACGCGCCGGTCAGCACGGCGAAACCCCACCCGAAGGTGATGGCGAGCCAGCCGGCGTTCTGCGCCTTGGAGCGCTTGAGAGTGACGGCGGCACAGACACCACCGCCGAGCAGGATGAGTACGGCGGTACCTATGGTTTCGCCGATGAAGATGTCGGAGCTGGACACCCGCGACTCCTTTGTCCTTCGTCCAGGGAAGCCGAACCCCGGGTCCCTCCGGTGGTCCGCGCCCTCACGCGAGGGCGTTTTCCGGCCCTTGGCGCTGTCACACCCTAACGCGAATTTCCGTTAGCTGTTCGACAATGCCGACCGCTGAACGGCAGTGTTTCTCCCAGGTGAATCAGGCGTCAAGGGTTGTGTGGCCTATAACTCGATCGTTACCGCCGGCCGCGGCGGTCAGAAGGGCCGGGCGCCCAGGTCCCGGGAGACGGCGCGGGCGCAGTCGCGCACCGCGGCGATCAGCTCGGGGCGCAGCTTCCCGCCCGCGCAGACCCGCTCCACCGCCCCGGTCACGGCAACCGCGCCGACCGGCATCCGCCGCCGGTCGTGGATCGGGGCGGCCACCGCGGCCACGCCCTCCCAGGTCTCCTCCACGTCGGCCGCCCAGCCGCGCGCCCGGATCAGGTCGAGCATCGCCTCGAACTCCTCCGCGTCGGTGACGGTGCGCGGAGTGAAGGGCTGCCGCTCGGCCTCCAGGGCCTCGGTGTGCGCCACCGGGTCGTATGCCGCGAGCACCTTGCCCAGGGCCGTGGAGTGCAGCGGCTGCATGGCCCCGACCTCCAGGACCTGCCGGCTGTCGTCGGGCCGGAAGACGTGGTGGACGATGAGCACGCCCTGCTGGTGCAGGACTCCGAGATGGGTGCTCTCGCCGCTGGAGCGGGCCAGGTCGTCCGTCCAGACGAGCGCGCGGGCCCGCAGCTCGTGGACGTCCAGGTAGCTGTTGCCCAGCCGCAACAGCTCGGCGCCCAGCTGGTAGCGGCCGGACGCCGTGTCCTGCTCGACGAAGCCCTCGTGCTGGAGCGTGCGCAGGATGCCGTGTGCGGTGCCCTTGGCCAGGCCCAGTGAGGAGGCGATGTCGGACAGCCCCAGCCGACGCTCGCCACCTGCCAGCAGGCGCAGCATCGCCGCCGCCCGTTCCAGCGACTGGATGTTCTTGGCCATCGCGCCGTACTCCTCCACCTCGGTTCGACAATGCTGAACACTATCGGTCGATGCCGACCCGTGCTCGATCACAGAGGAAAACTGCGGTCACCACTCGATTCGGCCATCCCCCCGCACAGCATGCCGTCCGTTCCGTGGGACGGAGTGACGGCCCCGGGCGCCGCCCGGCTAGGCTGGCCTGGTGCGCCTTCCACCGAAGCCGCAAAGCCGACAGCCGTCGCATCCCAGGGAGTAAATCCATGGCCTCGTCGCCGACCCCTTCCGCCGACAGCCGGAACCGAGCCGAAGCCCTCCGCGAGGCGCTCGCCACCCGGGTGGTGGTGGCCGACGGTGCCATGGGCACCATGCTCCAGGCGCAGGACCCCACCCTTGAGGACTTCCAGAACCTCGAAGGCTGCAACGAGATCCTGAACGTCACCCGCCCCGACATCGTGCGCTCCGTGCACGAGGAGTACTTCGCCGTCGGCGTGGACTGCGTCGAGACGAACACCTTCGGCGCCAACGCCTCCGCCCTGGGCGAGTACGAGATCGCCGAGCGGATCCACGAGCTCTCGGAGTCGGGCGCGCGCATCGCCCGCGAGGTCGCCGACGCGTTCACCGCGTCCACCGGACAGCAGCGCTGGGTGCTCGGCTCCATGGGGCCCGGTACGAAGCTGCCCACGCTGGGGCACGCTCCCTACACCGCGCTGCGGGACGGCTTCCAGCGGAACGCCGAGGGTCTGATCGCCGGCGGTGCGGACGCGCTCATCATCGAGACGACGCAGGACCTGCTGCAGACCAAGGCCGCCGTACTGGGCGCGCGGCGCGCCCTGGAGGCGATGGGCAGCGATCTCCTGGTGCTGTGTTCGCTGGCGTTTGAGACCACCGGAACCATGCTGCTCGGTTCCGAGATCGGGGCCGCGCTGACCGCGCTGGAACCGCTCGGCGTCGACATGATCGGTCTGAACTGCTCGACCGGCCCCGCCGAGATGAGCGAGCACCTGCGCTACCTCACGCGCCACTCCCGTATCCCGCTGCTCTGCATGCCGAATGCCGGACTGCCGGTGCTCACCAAGGACGGGGCGCACTTCCCGCTCGGTCCCGAGGGGCTAGCCGACGCCCAGGAGACGTTCGTCCAGGAGTACGGCCTCTCGCTGGTCGGCGGCTGCTGCGGTACGACCCCCGAGCACCTGCGCCGGCTCGTCGAGCGCGTCCGCGGCGCCGCGCTCACCCCCCGCGCGCCCCGTCCCGAGCCGGGCGCCGCCTCCCTCTACCAGACGGTGCCGTTCCGGCAGGACACCGCCTACCTGGCGATCGGCGAGCGCACGAACGCCAACGGATCGAAGAAGTTCCGCGAGGCGATGCTGGAGGCCCGCTGGGACGACTGCGTGGAGATGGCGCGCGACCAGATCCGCGAGGGCGCGCACATGCTCGACCTGTGCGTGGACTACGTCGGCCGCGACGGCGTCGCCGACATGGAGGAGCTGGCCGGACGTTTCGCCACCGCCTCCACGCTCCCGATCGTGCTGGACTCCACCGAGCTGCCGGTCCTGCGCGCCGGGCTGGAGAAGCTCGGCGGCCGGGCCGTCCTCAACTCGGTCAACTACGAGGACGGGGACGGCCCCGAGTCGCGGTTCGCCAAGGTCACCGCGCTGGCCGTCGAGCACGGCGCCGCGCTGATCGCGCTGACCATCGACGAGGAGGGCCAGGCCCGTACCGTCGAGCACAAGGTCGCCGTCGCCGAGCGGCTGATCGAGGACCTGACCGGGAACTGGGGCATCCACGAGTCGGACATCCTCATCGACACCCTGACCTTCACGATCTGCACCGGCCAGGAGGAGTCCCGGGGCGACGGCATCGCCACGATCGGGGCGATCCGCGAGCTGAAGAAGCGCCACCCCGACGTCCAGACCACGCTCGGCCTGTCCAACATCTCCTTCGGCCTCAACCCGGCCGCCCGGGTCGTCCTGAACTCCGTCTTCCTCGACGAGTGCGTCAAGGCGGGTCTCGACTCCGCGATCGTGCACGCCTCCAAGATCCTGCCGATCGCGCGCCTCGACGAGGAGCAGGTGAAGGTCGCGCTCGACCTCGTCTACGACCGCCGCGCCGAGGGCTACGACCCGCTGCAGAGGCTGATGGAGCTGTTCGAGGGCGTCAGCACGAAGTCGATGAAGGCCGGCAAGGCCGAGGAACTCCTCGCCTTGCCGCTCGACGAGCGCCTCCAGCGCCGCATCATCGACGGCGAGAAGAACGGCCTGGAGAGCGATCTGGACGAGGCGTTGCAGTCGCGTCCGGCGCTGGACATTGTCAACGACACCCTGCTGGAGGGCATGAAGGTCGTCGGTGAACTCTTCGGCTCAGGTCAGATGCAGCTGCCGTTCGTGCTCCAGTCCGCCGAGGTCATGAAGACCGCGGTGGCCTATCTGGAGCCGCACATGGAGAAGTCCGACGCCGAGGGCAAGGGCACCATCGTGCTGGCCACGGTCCGTGGCGACGTCCACGACATCGGCAAGAACCTCGTCGACATCATCCTGTCCAACAACGGCTTCAACGTGGTCAATCTCGGCATCAAGCAGCCCGTCTCCGCGATCCTGGACGCCGCCCAGGAGCACCGCGCCGACGTCATCGGCATGTCCGGTCTCCTGGTGAAATCCACCGTGATCATGAAGGAGAACCTGGAGGAGCTGAACCAGCGCAAGCTGGCCGCCGAATACCCGGTGATCCTCGGCGGCGCCGCGCTCACCCGCGCCTACGTCGAGCAGGACCTCCACGAGATCTACGAGGGCGAGGTCCGCTACGCTCGCGACGCGTTCGAGGGGCTGCGCCTGATGGACGCGCTGGTCGCGGTCAAGCGCGGTGTTCCGGGCGCGACCCTGCCGGAGCTCAAGCAGCGCCGCGTGCCCAAGCGCGACACGGCGGTGCTGGAGGTCGACGAGCCCGAGGAGGGCGTTCGCTCCGACGTCGCCGTCGACAACCCGGTCCCCGAGCCCCCGTTCTGGGGGACCCGGGTCGTCAAGGGCATCCAGCTCAAGGAGTACGCGTCCTGGCTGGACGAGGGCGCGCTCTTCAAGGGCCAGTGGGGCCTCAAGCAGGCCCGCGCCGGTGACGGACCGACGTACGAGGAACTGGTCGAGACCGAGGGCCGCCCGCATCTGCGCGGCTGGCTCGACAAGCTCCACACCGAGAACCTGCTGGAAGCCGCCGTCGTGTACGGCTACTTTCCCTGCGTCTCCAAGGGCGACGATCTGATCCTGCTCCACGAGGACGGCTCCGAGCGCACCCGCTTCACTTTCCCGCGCCAGCGCCGCGGCCGACGCCTCTGCCTGGCGGACTTCTTCCGCCCCGAGGAGTCCGGGGAGACGGATGTGATCGGCCTCCAGGTCGTCACCGTCGGTTCGAAGATCGGCGGCGAGACCGCCAAGCTCTTCGAGACCAACTCCTACCGCGACTACCTGGAGCTGCACGGCCTGTCCGTACAGCTGGCCGAGGCGCTGGCCGAGTACTGGCACGCCCGGGTCCGCTCCGAGCTGGGCTTCGGCGGCGAGGACCCGGCCGACGTCGAGGACATGTTCGCGCTGAAGTACCGCGGCGCGCGCTTCTCCCTCGGCTACGGCGCCTGCCCCGAGCTGGAGGACCGGGCGAAGATCGCCGAGCTGCTCGGGCCCGAGCGGATCGGGGTGCATCTCTCGGAGGAGTTCCAGCTCCACCCGGAGCAGTCCACCGACGCGATCGTCATCCACCACCCGGAGGCGAAGTACTTCAACGCGCGGTAAGACCACGTTCAACGCGTGGTAGCAGGTCAAGTCGTACACTTGTCGGTCCAGTGCAGGCCGGTCGTCCTTCCCACGGGAAAAGACGGCCGGCCTTCTCGTCCCTTACGGAAGGTGTGCCGGATGACCAGCACGGTTCCCGCGTCCATGACCCGCACGGCCGAAGGCGCCGCGTTGCAGGCCGTCCTGCTCGACATGGACGGCACCCTCGTCGATACCGAGGGCTTCTGGTGGGACGCCGAGGTGGAGGTCTTCGCCGAGCTCGGGCACCAGCTCGACGAGGCATGGCGGGACGTGGTGGTCGGCGGGCCGATGACCCGCAGTGCCGGCTACCTCATGGACGTCACCGGTGCGGACATCACCCTGGCCGAACTCACCGTGCTGCTCAACGACCGCTTCGAGGAGCGCATCGGCCGCGGTGTGCCGCTGATGCCCGGCGCGGCACGACTGCTGGCCGAACTGGCCCGACACGAGATCCCCACCGCACTGGTCTCCGCCTCGCACCGGCGGATCATCGACCGCGTGCTGGACTCGATGGGCCACCACCACTTCTCCCTCACCGTCGCGGGCGACGAGGTCTCCCGTACCAAGCCGCACCCGGAGCCCTATCTCACCGCCGCGTCCGGCTTCGGGGCGGCACCCGAGCGCTGCGCGGTCATCGAGGACACGGCCACCGGCGTCGCGGCCGCGGAGGCCGCCGGCTGCCGGGTGGTCGCCGTCCCGTCCGTGGCACCGATCGCCCCCGCGTCCGGCCGGGTCGTCGTACGGTCGCTGGAAGAAGTCGATCTCGCATTTCTCCGGAGCCTGGTCACGGGAATGCGATGACCCGCGCACCGAGAGTGATTCTGTGAATGAAGCGAAAAGCTCTCGGCGTCGAATGGTGCACTTTCTGTCGTACGTCAGTGCGTAAGCCGGACGCACGGCAAGGGCGAAATGGAGATTCCAGCGTGAACTTTGTCACCCGAATCGTATCCGAGGGCCTTTCAAGATCCACCCAGGTGTCCGTTTCGTGGTGTCGAAGTATCCCGATTGATGGGGACCTGTGTGAAACGGTCCCGGCAGAGGAAAGCGGCTCGCCGTTATTTCCCATCACCGTCCGATGACACATCCGGACATCTCCCGTCCGGCATTGCCGATGGCGCCCACTAATGTCGCTGTCTCAATGCCGGGATGAGGGAGAGCGTCCAAGATGAACCGCAAGACTCTGGTGCTGCCGGCCGTCGTCGGCCTGCTGACGCCCGCACTCGCCGCCTGCGGCGCGTCGGGCGGCGGGGGCGATGGCAGGGCCGCCATCGTTGTCGGCACCACGGACCAGTTCGTCGCCTCCAAGGACAGCCCCGCGCCGCTCGACCCCGCCATCGGCTACGAGGCGGGGGTGTGGAACGTGCTCCGGCAGACCGTGCAGACCCTCACGCACGTGCCGCGCGGCGGCGGCGAGCCCGTCCCCGAGGCGGCGGAGAGCTGCACTTTCACGGACACGCAGAACGAGAGCTACCGCTGCAAACTGCGCAGCGGACTGAGGTTCGCCGGCGGCAGGGCCGTCACCGCCGATGACGTGAAGTACTCCATCGACCGCGTCATCCGTATCAACGCCGCCAACGGGCCCGTCGCCCTGCTCGCCAACATCGACACGGTCGAGACGCGGGGCGAGCGGGAGGTCATCTTCCATCTCCGCACCCCGGACGCGACGTTCCCGTACAAGCTCGCCACCCCGGTCGCCGGGATCGTGCCGCGGAGCAAGTACGCGGCGAAGTCCGCGCGTACCGGATTCCAGGTGGACGGATCCGGTCCGTACACCATGAAGCCGGAAATCGAGCACAACCAGGTCCGCAAGATCCTCTTCACCAGGAATCCCCACTACAAGGGGGATCTGAAGGTGCGGAACGAAAAGGTCGAGCTGGACGTCTTCCGCGACTCGACGGCCATGGGCAAGGCCCTCGACGACAAGAAGATAGACATGATGACCCGCACCATGTCGCCGGAGCAGTCCCAGCAGATGCTCGAAAAGCCCAAGGACGGCATCAAGCTCACCGAGATGCCCGGTTTCGCCATCCATTTCCTGGGCTTCAACACCAACGACCCGGCCGTGAAGAACAAGGCCGTCCGCCAGGCCATGGCCCAGGTCGTCGACCGCGGTGAGATCGCGAGCAAGGTGTACGGCACCACGGCCGAGCCGCTGTACTCGCTGATCCCGTCCGGCATCACCGCGCACGCCAACTCGTTCTACAACAAGTACAGCGAACCCAGCGCCACGAAGGCTGCGGAGATCCTGGACGTCGCGGGCATCGACACCCCTGTGAAGCTCACCCTCCACTACCCGACCGACCGTGCCGGCGCGGGCACCGCCGCCGAGTTCGAAACCCTGAAGAAGCAGTTCGACGACACCGGCCTGTTCGACGTCACCGTCCAGGGCACCGCCTGGGCGAAGTACCGCCCCGCACAGCTGCGCGGCGACTACGCCGTGTACGGCATGGGTTGGTTCCCCGACTTCCCGGACCCCGACAACTACATGGCGCCGTTCCTCGACAAGAACAACTTCCTCAACTCGCCCTACAGGTCGACGTCGGCCCAGAAGACGCTCATTCCGCAGTCCCGCCGCGAAGCCGACCGCAGTGCCTCGACCAAGACCTTCGAGCGGCTCCAGGACATCGTCGCCGACGACGTCCCCGTACTGCCGATCTGGCAGGGCAAGCAGTACGTCGCGTCCCGCGAAGACCTCACCGGTGTCGAATGGGCGGTCAACTCCTCCGCCGACCTCCAGCTCTGGGAGCTGGGCGACGGCACCGTCTGAACCCCGCCGGCCACGGACGACGCCCCGGCCGAACCCGGCCGGGGCGTCGTCCGTGCCCCGGACCGCTTCCGGGGCCGCCGCTCGGGGCCGCTCACTGGGCGCCGGGGCGCACCAGGCCGCTCTCGTAGGCGTACACCGCCGCCTGCACCCGGTCGCGCAGACCGAGCTTGGTCAGCACATGGCCGACATGCGTCTTGACCGTCGTCTCACTGACGAACAGATCCGCGGCGATCTCCGCGTTCGACAGTCCGCGCGCCACCAGCTTCAGCACCTCGACCTCACGGTCCGTCAGCGTGTGCAGGGTGTCGGGCACCGGCTCCTCGCCGGACGGCAGATGGTCCGCGTACTTGTCGAGCAGCCTGCGGGTGATGCTCGGCGCCAGCATCGCCTCACCCGCCGCGACCACACGGATCGCCTGCACCAGCTCATGGGCGGGAGCGTCCTTCAGCAGGAAGCCGCTGGCGCCCGCGCGCAGCGCCTCCACCACGTACTCGTCGAGATCGAACGTGGTCAGCACCAGGACCTTCGCCGGACCGTCCCGGCCGGGACCGGTGATCTGACGCGTCGCCTCGACGCCGTCCATCCGCGGCATACGGATGTCCATCAGCACCACATCGGGCTGCAGCGCCCGCACCTGGTCGAGAGCCTGGAGACCGTCACCGGCCTCGCCCACCACCGCGAGATCACCTTCCGCCTCCAGAATCATCCGGAAGCCGGTGCGCAGCAGCGGTTGGTCATCGACCAGTAGGACGCGGATAGCCACAAGGTCTCCTCAAGGTCCTTCGGGGGCCACAGGCCGGCCGGCCTCAGCGCGGACCGGATCCATTCTGCCCTGCACGTCCTGCTCCGACTCCGCCGGGCGTACCGACAACGGATAGAGCGGGGGAGTACCGCCGAATTCGGGACAGACCGCCTGGTGGTCGCACCAGCCGCAGAGCTTCGTCGGCCGGGGCCGCCACTCACCCGTCTCGGTCGCCAGCCGGATCGCGTCCCAGAGCGCCAGCAGCTTCCGCTCCACCCGCTCCAGGTCCGCCACCACCGGGTCGTACGTCAGGATGTCGCCGCTGCCGAGATAGACGAGCTGGAGACGGCGCGGCACCACGCCCTTCAGCCGCCAGATCACCAGGGCGTAGAACTTCATCTGGAAGAGCGCGCCCTCCGCGTACTCCGGACGCGGTGCCTTCCCCGTCTTGTAGTCGACGATCCGGACCTCGCCCGTGGGTGCCACATCGATCCGGTCGATCACCCCGCGCAGCCGCAGCCCCGACTCCAGCTCCGTCTCGACGAACAGCTCGCGCTCGGCGGGCTCCAGCCGCGTCGGGTCCTCCAGCGAGAACCACCGCTCCACCAGGCTCTCCGCCTCCGAGAGCCAGCGCGCAAGACGCTGGCCCCCGGCATCCTCCCCGAACAGCTCGGACAGCTCCGGCTTCGACTCCAGCAGCCGGTCCCACTGGGCGGGGATCAGCGCCGTCGCCCGGCCTGCCGTGCGCTCCACCGCCGGATTGTCGAAGAGCCGCTCCAGCACCGCATGCACCAGCGTGCCCCGGGTAGCCGCTTCGCTGGGCTTCTCGGGCAGTTTGTCGATGACCCGGAAGCGGTACAGCAAAGGACACTGCATGAAATCACTGGCCCGCGACGGCGACAGGGACGTGGGCGGCTGAGCGTGCCGCGGCAGGGAGGTCATGTCGAAGACCCTACGGCCCCCCACTGACACTCGGCGGCATACCATCGACCACACACCCCCGGAACACTGAACGACCGTGCCGCAGGGCACCGACCGAAGGGACCTCGTGGACGAGAGCGGCGACAGCGGGCGGCCGCAGCCCGGCGCAGGGGGAACGGCCCCCGGCGCCGGCCCCGACAAGGGCGAACCGCGGCGCCCCGAAGAGCCGGGCGGCGGGCTCCTCATGGGCCGCCCCTTCGGTGTGCCCGTGTACGTCGCGCCCAGCTGGTTCCTCGTCGCCGCACTGATCACCTGGGTCTTCGGCGGCCAGCTCGAACGAGTGCTGCCCGAGCTCGGCGCGGCGCGCTACCTGGTCTCCCTCTTCTTCGCGATCGCCTTCTACGCCTCGGTACTCGTCCACGAACTCGCCCACACGGTCGTCGCCCTGCACTACAAGCTGCCGGTGCGCCGTATCCAGCTCCAGTTCTTCGGCGGCGTCTCCGAGATCGAGAAGGAGTCCGAGACCCCCGGCCGCGAATTCCTGCTCGCCTTCGTCGGCCCCTTGCTCTCCCTGGTGCTCGCCGGCCTCTTCTACGCCGGGATGACGTTCGTCGAGCCCGGCACCGTGCCCGGCGTCCTCCTCGCCGGACTGATGATCTCCAACCTCCTGGTGGCCGCCTTCAACCTCCTCCCCGGCCTCCCCCTGGACGGTGGGCGCATGCTCCGCGCCGTCGTCTGGAAGATCACCGGCCGCCCGATGAGCGGCACCGTCGCGGCCGCCTGGGTCGGCCGCGCCCTCGCCGTCGTCACCCTCATCGGCCTTCCGCTGCTCACCCGCACCGGTTCGTTCGGGAACGACCCCCGCGATCTCAGCGGCATGGACACCGTCACCGACGCGCTGCTCGCCGCCATCCTCGCCGCCATCATCTGGACCGGAGCGGGCAACAGCCTGCGCATGGCACGCCTGCGCGAGCACCTTCCCGAGCTGCGCGCCCGCACCCTCACCCGGCGCGCCGTCCCGGTGGAGGCCGACACCCCGCTCTCCGAGGCCCTGCGCCGGGCCAACGAAGCGGGCGCCCGCGCCCTCGTCGTCGTCGACGGACACGGCGAACCCAAGGGCGTCGTCCGGGAAACGGCCATCGTCTCCATCCCCGAACACCGCCGCCCCTGGGTCGCCGTCAGCGGCCTCGCCCAGGACCTCACCGAGGGCATGAAGGTCTCCGCCGAGCTGGTCGGCGAAGCACTGCTGGACCGGCTCAAGGCCAGCCCCGCCACCGAATACCTCGTCCTTGAGGAGACCGGCGAGATCTACGGCGTGCTGTCCACCGCCGACGTCGAGCGGGCGTTCGTCGCGGCCCTGGCCAGGCCCGCCGCCTGAGCTTGACGTTTAACCTCGCCTGTCACCCGACCTGCTGATCTGCGGTTCTTCGCGGGACAGCAGCGGCGGCCGTTCTCCACGCTTCGAGATGTCG